>CALAZP010000185.1 GCA_937926355.1 uncultured Saprospirales bacterium | reverse complement strand
CTATAAAAATATAAACCAATGGCATTTACTCTACCGGAATTACCCTATGCTTATGAAGCTTTAGAACCGCATATTGATGCAAGGACAATGGAAATCCACCACACGAAGCATCACGCAGGATATACCAATAATCTAAATGCAGCAATTGAGGGAACTCCTTTAGAAGGGAAGAAAATCGAGGAAATCTTAGCTAATATTTCTCAACACAGCACCGCGGTGAGAAATAATGGAGGTGGTTATTACAACCATAAATTATTTTGGGAAATCATGACTCCACAATCTGAAGGTGCTCCCACCTCTCACATGAATATCCACAAAGCCATTGAAAGAGATTTCGGGTCTTTTGACCAGTTTAAAAAGGATTTTAGTGCCGCTGCAGCTACTAGATTTGGATCCGGCTGGGCGTGGCTTTGCGTGGACAAAGCAGATAAATTATTTATTACTTCTACTCCTAACCAAGATAACCCATTAATGGATGTCGTGGAACAAAGAGGAACGCCAGTTTTAGGACTAGACGTTTGGGAACATGCATACTATTTAAACTATCAGAATAGAAGACCTGACTACATCAATTCTTTCTGGAACTTGGTGAACTGGCACGAAGTATCTATTAAGTACAACGATGCCAATGAAGGGGCTTCTAATTTCTAAACCATACCTAACTAAATAACAAAAAGGCAACTTTCGGGTTGCCTTTTTTATTTCACTGCTTCATACATACTCTTTACCTGTTCCAAGGTAAAAGCACCTACAAGGCCAGTTTGAAATACATATTCCATATCCCCTTGTAGTTTAATCCATCTAAACCCATAATTCAAGTTATTTTCATCAATCGCAGTTTCATAAATGAAACCAGATTCCTCTTCGGAAACAATCCTTGAATAGTATCTATTGGCCTTTACATCTGCCAAAAGACTGGCTTTTATCTTAGTAATATCACTAGTCTCCGCTTGAACAGCATATATTTGGATATAGTAATCCTCCCCATTCCGAATAGTAATATCTTGAATCAAAGACCCCATATCACTTTTTTTAACCTTTGCACTATCAGGTTCAGGGGCATTAATGGTTAAAGGGATTCCATAAGGAAGTAAATCCAGGGGTTTCCAATTATTTGAGGCATTATTGCTACAAGCAGCTGCCAATATTAAGAGAACAAATAGTCTGTACATGTCAATTTAGGTTTTGCACAAAATTAATGGTTTTAACTTCAAAAGGCTTATTTTTGTGGCGACAAACTGCCTATATTATTTAATCATTTTTTTAGGCCGCTGATGATAAAGCATCTAAGTGTTAGTAATTATGCACTCATTGAACAGTTGGAGTTAGATTTCTCCAATGGATTAACTATTATCACTGGTGAAACAGGTGCTGGAAAATCAATTCTGCTGGGTGCTTTAGGTTTAATCATGGGCAAAAGGGCCGAAACAAAAGCCCTTTTTAACGAAGAGGAAAAATGTATTGTCGAGGCGATATTTGATATAAGCACCTACAAACTCCGTTTTTTCTTTGACGAAAATGACTTGGATTACCGGGAAGAATTACTCATCAGAAGAGAGATCTTGCCAAATGGAAAATCCAGAGCTTTCATTAACGACACTCCCGCTAATCTCAACTTACTAACTGATTTAAGCAGTTCCCTCATAGACCTACACCAACAATTTGACACACTGGACATCCACAAAATTTCATTTCAATTAAATATGCTGGATGCCCTTGCGGGAAATGGAGCCCTGCTTGAAGAGTACAGAACCGTATATCATAAATGGCAGAAGGATTCTAAAACTTTGGAAGAATATAGAGCCAAACAAGCAAAATCTGAAAAAGATATCGAATTCTTAGATTTTCAATTAGCAGAACTCGAAGCAGCCAGATTAAATGCCGGAGAACAGATACAGCTCGAAGAGGAGATGGAAGTGCTGAGTAATGCAGAAGAAATCAAATCTGCTTTAGCATTAGCTTTCAATAAAATATCTGAAGGAGAAATTTCTGTTTCCAGTATGTTAACAGAAATTGGAAATCAATTACATCCCATAGCTAAATTTGATAAAAAAATAGCTGGGTTGGTAGACCGATTTGATAGTTTGAAAATCGAATTGGAAGACCTAAGCGGCGCCTTTGAATCTGCAGCTGAGGATTTAGAATACCATCCAGGAAGGCTAGAAGAAGTAAGAGAAAGATTAGACCTACTCTATCGACTGCAGAAAAAACACCAGGTCAGTGATGAAAATGGCCTATTAGAGGTTTTTGAAAAATTTTCCATCGACCGTCAAAATATAGAACAAGCAAGTGCTGAAATTGAAGTTTTGGAAGATGCCGTAAAGGGAAGTGAAAAATGGCTCAGAGAGGTAGCTGATCAATTGCATACCAAAAGAGCAGGAGTTATTGAGGGATTTGAGCGAGATGTTATGGATCGTTTGGGAATGATGGCTATGGAACACGCTGTTCTTCAAATAGATATGACCCGATTAAATGAACCGGGCCCCTCCGGGACAGATGAGGTCAATTTTTTATTTGCGGCCAACAAAGGAAGCCGGTTACAACTCATTAAAGACGTAGCATCTGGAGGAGAATTGTCCAGACTTACCTTAGCCATCAAATCCTTGGTGGCCAGTGCAATACCCCTTCCGACTTTAATCTTTGACGAAATCGACGCGGGTATTTCAGGAGATGTAGCTATCAAAATGGGAAAAATACTAAGAGAGTTATCCGATCGCCATCAAGTGGTAACTATTACTCATTCTCCCCAAGTAGCTTCTAAAGCAGATGTTCATTATTTTGTCTTTAAAGACCCTTCGGGCAATAAGACAGCTACTAGAGTGAAGGCGCTTTCTCCCGAAGATAGGATTCATGAATTGGCTATTATGTTGAGTCAAAATCCACCGAGTCAGGCAGCTATTGAAAATGCAAAAGAATTATTAAATCACAAATAAGAAAATAATGGGAAATCAACTTTTAGCCGGGAAAAGAGGAATAATTTTTGGAGCACTTGACGAACAATCTATTGCTTGGAAAGTGGCTG
>CALAZP010000184.1 GCA_937926355.1 uncultured Saprospirales bacterium | reverse complement strand
TCCCCCTTCCGTGTTGGTCATGGTATTTCTATGGAATGCAGTGGCTATAAGGTCATTGGAGGTTGGCGCATCCAACATATCACCAGCTAATTGGCGGATGGTGAAACTGTCCATTGGCATATCCTGATTGAAAGCATTTACCACCCAATCCCTATATCTCCAAATATTGCGGTGTGGATCTTTTTCATAGCCTTTGGTGTCGCTGTACCTTGCCAAGTCCAACCACATGGAAGCCCACTTTTCTCCGAAGGAAGGAGTGTCCAAAAGAGAATCCACCAATTCCTCGTAGGAAACACCTTCTTGCATTTTATCAATCCATTCCTTTTGAGGAGGTAAGCCAGTTAAATCTAGGCTCAATCTTCTCAATAAAGTTGTAAGCTCAGCCTTTGCCGAAGGCGCAAGGCCTCGTTCATTTAATTTACGCTGCACAAAATAATCAATAGGATGTTGGTCTTTGGGAATATGATTAGGAGTGCCAGGCTTTTGGTAAGCCCAATGTTCCTCCCATTGAGCTCCTTGATTAATCCATTTTTTTAAAACGGTAATTTCGTCTTCACTTAAGGGAGGTGCATCCAAAGGCATGCGAAATTCAGGGTTTTGGTGAATGATTCTTTTAAATAATTCACTTTTTCGAGCATTTCCCCTGATGATAGCAGTTTGACCGCTATTATTGACTGCAAAGGCGTCGGCCTCAAATAGTAAGCTAAAACCACCATTGGCTTTTACACCACCGTGGCACGGCAAACAATTTTGGTTTAAAATGGGTCGGACATCTTTATTGAAACTAATTCTATCTGTAGAGGAAGTACAAGAAATTAGAGCGCTCAGAAGCAAGCCTATTCCCCAAAATATCCGACCCATAATTCTCCGAATTAAATCAATTTTTTGAGCAAATCCCGTGTAGCAATAATGCCCTCTTCTTCACTTAGAACATCCCCCTCATATTCTACACCGATAAAGCCGCTATACTTAGATTTTTTTACTATGTCCATAATTTTGGTATAATCGATTCCCGATTCCATACCATTCTCATCAAAATTATTGGATTTGGCACTTAATGCTAAGGCATGCGGCATCAATTCTGCCATACCTACATATTTGTCGTAGCTTTCCTCACATCCATTTCTACTTCTTTTGATGCAGAAATTACCGAAATCCGGAAGGGTTCCAACGTTATCCATATCTACGGCATCCATTACTCCTGCCAAATATTTGCCCACTGATGAGAATCCTCCATGATTTTCGACTAAAATATTGATCCCATTTTCAGCCCCATAACTTCCCAACATGGCAAGACCATCAACAGAATTTTCTTTCCATGCTTCAAGCGTATCAGAACCGTTTAAATTAACTCTTATGGCATGACACCCAAGATGAGCAGCAAGGTCTACCCACTTTTTATGGGTATTCACTGCTTCAACCCTTTCCTCCTTGGTTTCACCTGCCAAGTTTCCTTGAGCATCAATCATAATTAAGACATTTTGTATGTCATTATCCTGACTGCGCATAAGTAATTCTTTTCCTAATGCAGCCATTCCTGCTGCTTCGGAATCATATTTTTGAAGCACAGAACTGTAAAGCGTATTGACGTATTCAATCCCTTCGAAACCCAATCCTTTGGCTCTTTGAGCGAAATCCAATGGATCCATGGTTTTTTCTCTTAGAATAGCTTTATGGAAAGACCATTGTGCAAGGGACAATCTAAACCTCGGTTCAGCAAAAGATTGATTGGCCTTTCCAAGTCTAGGTAGAAGACCAGCGGCTCCTGCTGCTACGGATAATTGAATAAAATTTCTTCTTTTCATGGTTAAGCGTTTTAGATATTTTGATTTTCTCTATTAAAATAAAACAAAATAGGGAATGCATCCATAAAACAACAAATATTTTATGAACCATCAAAATAAAACCTTCAACACTTATCTAGCTGGATGAGGGACGTTAGCTTTCCATTCGTAATGACGCTCACCGGGAAGATTTTTAGCGCCTTCATTACTAACCATTCTAAATTCACCGGAGGCATATTGGATACTTTCCTCTAATTTGCCTCTATGCAAAGCTTCATAAGTAGCATAGTCTATTGCTCGGCGTTCTGCCAATTTTTCAAAGAGCGAAAATTGACGCACGCGATCTGCCCATTCGGACATTACTACACCTTCGAAAACTTTGGATTTGGAGCCACTGCCGTAAGCGAAAAATCCAATAGATTTTCCTTCCATATCCTCTCCTTCCTGTAAATCTGCCGACAAGGTGCTCATCAAGCTCAGAAAAATGGAACCTGTGTACATATTTCCAACCTTACTCGATGCACGTTCTCCCTTTTCAATTTTCTTAGAAACAAATCTTTTATAGGCTCCTGACTTACCCAATAATCGCAGGAAATGTCCATACGCACGCTGATAGGAGTCTTCTGATTCGTAGTCATTCTTTACTGGGGGATGAATACCCGTTTCTGCTTCTATAGCTGACCATTTGCCCGCATTGATTAATTCGAGGTAAAATATTTCGGCAAACATCCTACGGCCTTGGTAAGCATAAGGAAGATGAAAAATAATACGCTCCCATGTTTCCGTTAAAGTTTTACCGTTAGGCCCCATTCCTTTTTTGGAGGCATTATGAGAGTAATGATTAAAAGCTTCTAAAATTCTTTCCTGATAGCATTTGTTACTATGTGGGCCATTGAAAACCGGAGTAGGTTTATAAAAAGATACCTTAGATTCATTGGTATCTAAAAGACCATTGACTTCTATAGTTGAATCTATTCGATCCAATAAAGAACTGACATCAACGCCACTCACATTCGCTAGCTTCAATACCTCATCAATCAAATCCCTTTTATATGCTTCTCTTTTGGGCTTGAAGAAATCATGAACTGGTTGGGTAGCTACTCCCCAGATATTATGCAAGGCTAGTAGTCTTGGTTGATGGGTAATTAACATGGCTACCGCTCCTGCACCTTGCGTATACTCTCCTGTGGAGCCCATTTCGTACTTGGCGTTATCACTAGTGACCACAATGGCTATCCGATCAGTTTCCCCCGATACCCAATCAATAGTATTTTGCAATGCATCTACTCCTCCAATACAGGCGAAAATCATATCGACAACATCACAATTTAAAAAGCAATCTGCTCCATATTCTTTTGAAAAAGTTTGAGTCAGCATTTCTAAAATGTACGTTGCAGTTGGTTTGGCATCATCCAAGGCACTTTCAGTACCGAGGTATATTCTACCTATTTTTTGGGGATCTAATTGGTTTTTTGTGATGAGGTCATAAATGGCATTGGCAGCCATAGTTGCTGTGTCTTCATGCACATCAGTCAGAGCCATTCCCTCTAGTCCTAATCCATTATGCAGTTTCCCAAATTCAATATTCCTGCTTTCTGCAAGCGTCTCTATAGGAAGGAAAATTTTGGGAACATAAACTGACATATCGTCAATTCCAATAATGGGGCTAGATGGAAAATTTTTTCTCATTTGATTCAGTTAATGACAAGAACAAAAACTATGGCCTATAAACACGGCACTAATTATTTTGTTTAGCAAGTCTTGTGCAATTGAAGTCAAATATAGGCAAACCGATTTGGAGAGGGAATAAAACCACCAATATTCTTATCTTGTAAAGAAAAATATGTACACAGGTTTGACTAATGCACACTCAGGTTGGAGATGGATTGTTTTGCTATTAATAGTTGTAGCGATTTTGCAAGCGCTTTTGCAGCCGGGTAAAAAATCCAAAACTCCCCTATTTGCCTTGATAGCTACCCACATACAATTAGTATTTGGAGTTATCCTTTATTTTCTTAGCCCCAAAGTTCAGTTTACCGCCGACACCATGAAAGTAGCGTTGACTCGATTTTATACCGTAGAGCACACTACTTTGATGTTAATCGCCATAGTATTGATTACCATAGGATATGGAAAATGGAAAAAAGCGGAGACACCCGATAAAGCTTCCAAAAAAGTACTCACCTTTTACCTTATTGGTTTAATTCTAATATTAGCTGGAATTCCTTGGCCATTCAGGAATTTAGGAGCTGGATGGTTTTAAATCCCTATAATCGTAAACGCACCGAAACCCCAGATGATTCATACCAGAATCTTCTGGGGTAATCTGAAACTTAGAAGGTATATATCCGGAACAGTAGTTCTCATCACATAAAAAAGAACCTCCCTTAATAATTTTACCCTCCATGGCAGTCTCGTCTATCAACTGTCCATTAGCGTAAAACTGTCCAGCTTCTGAACGCGAACTGCTAGAGGAAGTCCACTCCCAAACGTTACCAAACATATCGTGTAAACCAATCCTATTAGGCTCAAATTGACCTACGGGTGCAGCTTCTTCAAGGTAACCATCCTTACCTGAATTATGGTAGGGAAAAGGTCCTTCCCATACATTACCTGGTTTGATTTTTTCTCCGGCTGCTGCATCCCACTCTTCAGCAGTAGGTAGTCTACCATTTTTCCAGAAGCAATAGGCTACCGCATCGTAATAGCTGACATGGGTTACTGGCAAACGAGCATCTGCTACTTCTTGACCAAGAGGCTTTTCCCAATTAGCTTGAGTAACAGGGATCCATCCCCCTTGATTGATAGCAAAAACACCCGACCATCCCAAACTATCGGAAGTAGTTACATAACCCGTCTGAAGAATAAAATTTCGAAAGGCCCCAATAGTTACTTCTGTCTTGTCTATAAAAAATGACCGCTCTGAAATATTTACCTCAACATATCCATCGATATCCAAACTGGTTGGACTGCATCCCAAAAACCAAATGGACACCATAATTATAGCCCAATATTTCATATTAAATTTTGTAGGTAATAGCATTAATATTCATTCCAGCTCCAACACTAGCAAAAACTACAATATCTCCGGCATGAAGTTGATGACCAGGAACTTTTCCCTTTTTTACCAAATCGAATAATGTAGGAACAGTAGCAACGGAGCTGTTGCCAAAAGTTCCAATATTCATAGGCATAACCTGATTGACATCAACGTCTCTAACACCATATTTTTTGTAAAGTCGCTTGATAATGGCCTCATCCATCTTAGCATTGGCTTGGTGGATAAATATTTTTTTTACTTCTCGAATGTCAGTGATATTTGCTTTATCCAAACAAGACTTTATGGCATTAGGAACATGCGTTAAGGCATACTCATATATCTTTCGCCCATGCATCTTGATGTATTGAGGCTCGTTTTCCCGCTCTTTCCCTTTATAGGTAGGCCCCATATACAAATAGTAAGTATCCTCTTGTCCATGAGATGTAACAGCGAATGAAAGTATACCAGAAGAAGAATCATCTTGCGTTGCCTCCACAATAACAGCACCTGCGCCGTCGGCAAAAATCATAGAGTCTCGGTCGTGGGGATCCACTATCCTAGATAAGGTCTCCGCGCCTACCACCAAGCATTTTTTCGCCATACCAGATTGAATGTAAGAATTGGCTTGAATGAGGCCTTGAATCCATCCTGGACATCCAAAAATCACATCGTAAGGAATACAGGACGTATTTTTTATACCTAAAATGTACTTAACCCTGGACCCTATACTTGGAACCATGTCTGGTTGTAAAGAACCTTTTATGATGTCTCCAAAATTATGCCCAACAATTATTTGATCAATGGTCTCCCGATCAATTTGGGCGTCTTCTATAGCTTTTTCACAAGCAATAGCCGCGATATCAGAAGTTCTCAAGGCTTCGTTAGCATATTTTCTAGACTCAATACCAGTAATTGCCTTTAGCTTTTCAATAACGACTTCATTTTCGTTTCCAACAAAACTGCCATCTTCGTTGTAAAATTGTTGGTTCAAAAAAGCGCTATTGGATATGTCATGATCAGGAATATAACTGCCTGATCCAGTAATTTTAACCTTCATTCCTTTTGATTCAATCATATATTAAAGACATAAAACTAAAGAAAAATATTACAAGTGTAAGAGCAGAAAATAAAATTCAGAATTAATTCAGAATTTATCTGAATTTTTGCGCTTTATATAGGAAGGGAACTATTTTTTTCTTTTTTTGCATTTTTAAACAGCCATTAATAATTAAATCTGAAAGGTTATGACGGTAAGATATTCAGATGAAAAACTTGATGCTTTTAAGGTTTTAATCGATAAAAAACTGTTAGAGGCGCAAGAACAACTCGAGAATTTACAAACACAAATTATTGAAATCTCTGAAAATACTGATGATGAGTTTGGTACTGATTGGATGGATGATAGCAGTACTTCAGGTAATTTGGAGATGCTTAATAATATGGCCATTAGACAGCGTAAGTTTATTCAAGACTTACAAAATGCTTTGTTAAGAATAAAAAATAAAACATACGGCATTTGTAATATTACTGGCACCCTCATTGCTGAAGAGCGATTAAGGGCAGTTCCTACAACTACCAAAAGTATTGTGGCAAAAGATACTCCTGCGAGCGCTGCCGGAAGAGTTAAGCCTGCAGCTAGACCAGTCAATAAGACCAAAAAGAAAGAAGAAGAATCTAAAAAAATCATTTCGAAAATCATTAAATCTAGCAGTTCAACCGCCACCAAAGCCAAAGCTGTTTACGATGACGATGATTTAGATGGATTCGATGACTTGAACGATTTCAACGATGACGATTTTGAGAACGACAATGGAATAGACAATGCAGATTTCTCTGATAGTGAGGATTTAAGTGATTAGAAGGTATCTAGTTTAGGTTTTTTTAGGGTGAATACCCTTGCTATATTAAACCCAAATCGAACCCCACCATCATTCCAACTGTCATAGGTTTCAGTAAAATAGCCCTTTTCCATCATTGCAATGGCATTAGTAAAATGGAGTTGAAATACATGCCCACCAGTCTCTATATCAAAGCCTACTGAAAATGAATTGACGTAACGATCAGCAATAAAATTACTGAATACTGGAGTGTACTCTAAGTTAAGACTGATTCTATTAGATAATTTAAACCTTCCTCCAATCCCAATAGCAGGAACAGTATTTTTTTCAGCTGCAGTGGCAACTAAATTTCTATGAATTAAAGTAGGGCTTAATTGAATAGATAAATGATTGGAAAATTTTCTAGCTAATATCAATTGGAAAACAAAAGTAGCTCGGTCCGTAAATTCCCAATTATCGTTCTTTAGAGTATTGATTGAAGTGCCAACAAAAGCCGCAACAGAAAATGGAAATGCATGATTTCCCTTAGTTTGACTTAACCATTTGTATTTTAAATAACCATCGTAGGTCTTTTCATATCCACTCCTTCCCAAGCCAACCATTAAATTAGGGTATATCCCATATTCTGCACCAATTCGAATAGAGGCATTGTCCAACCCAAATAAATCATAAGCGCCTTGTTGAAGCGTTCCAAACCTGTGAGAAATTTTAACGTCTAGCACCCCAGCTGGTGTTTGTTCAATAGAAGGCAAATTGATAATTCGAGTAGTTTTAAATATAGCATCCACCTTTTCTGGTGTCTGTTCTTCTGAAACCAAAGACAATAAGGAAAGACTTTCTTGAGCTCCACCCATAAAAGGGAGTACTGATAAAAAAAGAAAAACAAAACGCATATTATCTATTTCAGAGGTTCACAATCAATTTTTACAGCGATATCCACCACTTTAGCCACCTTTTCTCTCACAATCCAAGGAATTTCAATTTGATAATCTGCAACTTCAATAGAAAAAGAAGCTTCACCTTTGAGCCTCTCCGGTAAAACTTCCACAACAGTTTCATCAGTTATAGGTCGAGTAACCCCGTGAATGGTCAAGTCACCATTAATCCTAATTCGATAGTGATTTGGTGAATCGAGTAGTGTTTTTTCTATAATCTCCCCTTTGAAATAGGCCTTGGGATAAAGATCACTTTCTAAGTAATTTTCATTAAAGTGGGTTTGCATCAGTGCCTTCTCGAAAGTAAAACTTTTAATGGGCACAGAAAATTCGAATTTTCCTGCATCCCAGTCCCAAACCGCAATCACTTCATTGGTAACGGCTTCAATTCGCTCGAAAATAGCTTCAGAAGTAAAGACGATTTTACCCTTTTTAGTAAAGTATTTTTGACTAAAAATGGGGGAAATAGCAAATAAAGTCCCAAAAAATAGCAACCATCGTCTCATCTATTTTAGGTTGGTTTTAATTCCGAAGGGTAAATATAGGGGACAAACTCCTACTAAAGCGGTGATCAAAAAGATAGCAGCAAGAACCACTAATACAATTTGTAAAACTTTTGTAACCGTTATTATTCCTGATAGGGCAACTACCAATAAAACCAATGCAAGAACAATTCTTAAAGTTTTGTCGAAAGATCCAATGTTCATCTTCATTTTTTCCGCTATTTTATTAATAAACCAAAGTTTAAACAATGAGTTTAGTCACCTACAACCAATTTTTTCTCTTAAAATACCAAAGGGTTAATGTAGATGCAAGAACCATTAAGCTTAAAGCGAGTGGGTATCCAAATTCCCATTCAAGCTCTGGCATGAAAGTGAAATTCATTCCATAAATAGAAGCGATAAGAGTGGGAGGCATAAAAATTACCGTTACTACGGTAAAAATTTTAATTATTTTATTTTGCTCCATATCATTTAAACCCAAAAAAGTATTCTGCAGGTATTCCAATCGCTCGAAATTAAAAGAAGTGTGGGACAACAAAGAGTCTGCATCTTTAATCATGATTCTTAATTTCTCGTACTCCTCCTTAGGGAAAAACTCACTCCTTAGAATGGAAGAGAAAAGTCGCTTTATTTCGCTAGTAGCTTCTCTAAACAATATGGTCAATTCTTGAAAATTATAGATTTTCAGCAGCATTTCCTCATCTATCTTCCTATCCAATGTCAATTGTTTACCCGCATTATAAATGCGCTTAGAAAGGTCTTCCAAAAAATCAGCTTCAATATCAATACGGGCTTCAAAGATGGAGAAAAAAACACTATACCCATTGATGTTGGTCCTCCTCGTAAATCGGAGCATTTTAAAGACTTCGTCAAAAGAGCGCAATTGAATATTGCGTTGAGTAATCAACCAGTTGTCCTTTAAGATGAAAGACACTGGATCCATAGCGTAGCTGTCACCAGTCCTAAAAATATAGTTTAGGTTGGCATTGATTTCATCCTCATTCTCTGAGTACTTGGAACTGCTTTCTATCTCTTCGGCCTCTTGTCTGGTAAAGAGTTCTACTTCAAACTTTTCTTCTACGAAGGATCGCTCATCGGGAAGGGGATTCAACAGGTCTATCCAAATAACCTGACCAGATGTAATATCTTGTAGTTTGCCTAACCCCTCAGCAACATTGAGCACTCCCTTTTCTCTGAAAATACATTTGACCATGGGATTTGGATTTTAATTCCCGAAACCCAAAATTAAAAATTAATCCCTAACCAAAAGATGGATTTTTTAAACGGATTTCACAGATGAGGGCAAGGAATCCTCAGTAAATTTTTTGCCATCCCACTTGCCTAACCATTCTACTTCTTTTCCTAATTCTTTATACTTGGTGAAGGTATCAATTGCTGATTTCTTGCTTTTTCTGAAAAGAGTAATATTGTTGGGAGTAGATTTAATGGTGAGGTAATATTTACCTTCTCCCATGGTAAAACCTTTACGTGAAGACATAATTACAGTAATGTTTATTTCTAAAAGAACGTCGTCAAACTAAAATTAGTTCTAACGCTTACTTTTTGAAATGATATTAGCTAGTAGTTTTTCCGAACCAGTCCCCACTCCAATAATCATTCGCATCGCTTCCTCTGACTTAATATCGAGAAGGGTTACCTGTTCCTTTTCCACTAGAAAAATAAATCCATTCGTTGGATTAGGTCCGGTAGGAACAAAAATCGAATACATCCCCTTTCCTTCATTTACCTCAGCACTCACAAATCCAATCATCTGAGTTCCGGTATTAAAGACATCTACTGCCACTACTTTTGAAAAAGGTACTTTACCCTGTCCAAAAAATTGTTGCACAGTATCCCTGAGAATACTGTAAAAAGGAAGATGTAAAAGGAATTTCTTTTCAAAATAATTCCAAAGTTCTTTTCCCAAACTCGTTCTAACGGCTAATCCAATTAGAAAAAATAATACAATAATTCCCCCCAATGCAGAGACATCTATTAACCATCCTTTTACCCCTTCTGAAAAAGGAAGAAGATTTTTGATTGGAGTAATTAAAGACAATATTAAATTAAAAAGGAATCTTATCACTACAATCAATAGAGTGAAAGGAAGAACAACTGTAAGTCCACCTAATAATGTGGTATTAACAAACTGTTTAATTTTTTTGAATACTTTAAAAGATGACTTTTCCACCTGCTTTTATTTTTTTGCAAATGTCAATTATTTTTCAATCAGATTCAAAAAAAAAGACCGGAGTACCGGTCTTTTAAAAGTTGGTTGTTAGATGTTTTGAAGTCAATCACTTAAAGTTTTAAAACAGCAGCAATTTCTAATATTTGTGGTAAAGCTCCTTAAACAATAGACGAAAGTGTATTTTTTACACCAAAACAACT
>CALAZP010000183.1 GCA_937926355.1 uncultured Saprospirales bacterium | reverse complement strand
CTTGTTAACGATGGTTGTTCCACCAACCCTTTATACTTGCCTTTGTGTCGAATACCACTATTGGGGCTGATGGAGAAATCTCTGACATGAAGTTCATAAATAATGGCATCAGAAATGGGCAAAGGATTTTCAAAATGATCCGACTCCCATCCAATTACATCAGTAGTAGAGGAAGCATATATTTGTGCTCTTTTTCCATTGCAACCCGTGCTTTTGGTATAAAGGTCTAACAAAGGTGGCGACCATTCTCCATGTTGAAAAAAAGAAAAAGCGTAATATTTGTCCTCTAAATCTCCCTTGCATTTGCTCTGGAAAAAACCATCTTTTCCCTTTTCCAATGTTATTCTTTGAAAAGGCAGCGGAGCATGGTCATTTTCATACAGTAACCATTCTACTTGTGTAGCGTAGGGAGCATATACAGACACCCAACTGCAATCCTTATGGTACACCAAACCTTTGTGGAGAAATGAAGAAGCATTCTTTGAAGTCATATCGAAAGGGGTAAAAATAAAACTGCCGGAATAAATCCGGCAGTTGTGGGGTAGCCCGTACGGGAATCGAACCCGTGTTACAGGAATGAAAATCCTGCGTCCTAACCCCTAGACGAACGGGCCATCTTGCTGTAAAGCGATGCAAATATAGAATGTTTCTTAAAATTACAAAACTGCCCAAGAATTTTTTTTTACATTTGCCGTCTAATCAAGTATAAACCGCAGGTCAATATTAATTAACTCAAACTTAGTATCATGTCAAAAAAAGTTGCCATCAATGGGTTTGGACGGATAGGTCGTCTGACATTCAGAAATTTAATGAAAATAGATGGTGTAGAGGTAGTTGCCATCAATGACTTAACAGATAATGCCACTTTAGCGCATCTCCTTAAGTACGATTCTGCTCAAGGGCCTTTTGAGGGAACCGTAAGTTCCACAGATGAACACTTGATTGTAAATGGAAATAAAATTATTTGTTCTGCTGAAAGAAATCCAGCAGCTCTTCCTTGGAAACAAATGGGCGTAGATGTGGTCTTGGAATGTACTGGAATATTCACTAGTGCTGACAAAGCAGGACTGCACATTGAAGCTGGTGCTAAAGATGTAATCATTTCTGCTCCTGCTAAAGGAGACGGAGTTCAAACTATAGTATTAGGGGTTAATGATCATGAATTGAAAAAAGATCATCACATTTTTTCCAATGCTTCTTGTACGACAAATTGTCTATCGCCATTAGCCAAAATTATTCAGGAGAACTTTAATATTCAGGTAGGTTCTATGACCACTACTCACGCTTACACCTCTGACCAAAATATTCAAGATTCTCCCCATAAGGACTTGAGAAGGTCACGAGCGGCAGCTTTCAATATCGTTCCAACTAGCACAGGTGCAGCTTCTGCTACTGGTAAAGTAGTGCCTAATATTAGTGGTAAATTATCAGCTATTGCTGTGAGAGTACCGGTAATTACTGGTTCTATGGTTGAGTTAAATGTAGTGGTGGAAAAAGCAACTACTGCTGAGGAAGTCAATAGCTTATTCAAGGCAGCTGCAGATGGTCCGATGAAGGGTATATTGGAATATTCTACCGACCCATTGGTATCTAGCGACATTATGCGCAATCCACATTCCTCTATTTTCGATTCATTGATGACAGAAGTGAATGGCACTTTCGTAAAGGTAGTCAGCTGGTATGATAACGAAGCGGGTTATTCCGCTAGATTAGCAGATCTAACCATGAGGGTATTAAACAGATAAGCCATTATGAATTTAGATTGTAAAGGCAAAAAAGTTCTTGTTCGGGTGGACTTCAACGTCCCTCTGGATGAGAACTTTAACATCACCGATGATACTAGAATTCGAGGTGCATTACCTACTATCCAATACATTTTACAAAACGGTGGACTACCTATTTTGTGTTCCCATCTGGGAAGGCCTTTAAAAAAATTGAAGGAAGATGGAACCATTGATCGGGATAAATTTACCCTTCATCATTTGGTTGATCACCTCACTAAAGCTTTAAAGACTGCAGTCCATTTCGCCCCAGATGCGATTGGTCCTCAAGCTGAAGAGGTAATCTCAAAGGCTAAACAAGGAGAAGTAGTCCTATTAGAAAATACCCGATTTTATTCGGAAGAAACCGCTGGAGATGAGGCATTTGCGCGAAAAATGGCTGATTTAGCAGATTTATATGTCAATGATGCATTTGGAACAGCGCATAGGGCTCACGCCTCGACGGCTATTGTCGCTCAATTTTTCCCGAAGGGAGCCAAACAATTTGGATTTCTTATGGAAAAAGAAATTACCAATGCTGAAAAACTCCTTCATCATCCTGAGCGTCCTTTTACCGCAATTGTTGGTGGAGCTAAGGTTTCCGATAAAATCTTATTACTCGAACGACTCATAGAATCGGTCAACGATATTATCATTGGCGGTGGAATGGCTTATACTTTTTTTAAGGCACAAGGAGGGCAAACTGGCAATTCCTTGGTAGAGGAAGACAAACTAAACTTGGCCTTGGAAATACTTAAAAAAGCTAAAGAAAAAGGGGTAAACATTCACCTTCCAGAAGATTCTACAATAGCCGATGCATTCTCAGCTGAAGCTGCTACCCAAACTGCATCAAGTGATGCTATTGACGCTGGATGGATGGGTTTGGATATCGGCCCTAATGCTATTGAAAGTTTTAAGAAAGTATTACTGCAGTCCAAATCCATATTATGGAATGGACCTATGGGTGTTTTTGAAATGGAAAAATTTGCTCAGGGAACCAAAAGTATTGCCACTTTCGTAGCTGAAGCCACCGCTCAAGGAGCTTTCTCTCTTGTAGGAGGGGGAGATTCAGTTGCAGCTGTTAATCAAATGGGATTAGCAGGGCAAGTTAGCTACGTTTCTACTGGAGGAGGAGCGATGTTGGAATTTCTCGAGGGAAAAGAATTGCCCGGGATAGCAGCTATCAAAGCTTAAATATTACTCAAACGGATTGCTAAAGGCAGGATTATTCACAAACGAAGTATCGGTTAAGGTATGGAGAAATGCGATTAAGTCTGCCTTTTGTTGTTCGTTGAGTTCAAAAGGAGCAATATTTACATCTTCGTTGGTGACTCCATGGCCTCCATTACTATAATGATCTAAAACCTCTTCCAAGGTTTCAAACCTCCCATCGTGCATATAAGGAGCGGTCAAAGCGATATTTCTGAGGGTAGGTACCCTAAATTTTCCATTGTCGAAGATATTTCCAGTGATTTC
>CALAZP010000182.1 GCA_937926355.1 uncultured Saprospirales bacterium | reverse complement strand
ATACTTGCCACCACAAAATCTAAGGAAGCCTCATTCTTTGCTTCTACCAACTTAGCAGGTACATTATTATTGGACAGATACTTTTCATACAGCATTAGCCTTGCTAATTGGCTGTTGTGGCTAAAGTCTTTGGGCATCATCATCTTCCACTTTTCATACCATTAATTAATAATTCAATTTGAGAGCGAATGCCACTATCACTACCATAATTCGTCTTATACAATGCCTTAGTGGATGCCCCAGTTGCTTTGATAATTCTCTCCACATTAATCAAATCATTGACCGTATCTACTTCTACCTCCTCCAATTCCGTATTTGGCTTTAATCCCTCTGATTCCAATAACATATAAATGGTTTTGGTGTGACCTACATATTCCTGATATTTTGCCTTAGCAGACCTGGTGGTATCCCCACCTAAAACACCAAAATCTCTAGCTTTTCCTTGAATAAATTTACCAGCGGCAAAGGCTGCCTGGGTTCCTCCTGCTACTCCTTTAAGCACGCCAGCTGTTATTCCACCATCAGCGGGGAAGAAAGAGGCAATATCACCGGCAATACTGATGATTGCAGTAGTAATATTCCTCCCGCTATAAACTTCCCTTTTTTGATTGATCTCTTCCATTTTACTGCCCAGTTCATAATACTTTACCGCTAAATAGAAGTCCTGAAAGGAAGTCCCTTCAGGTAGTTTATATCTTCTTTGGAGTTCAGCCAACTCTAACTGCGAATAATCAGTAATAGACGCAATTTGCGATAATTCGGCCATTTTTCCCGACTGAAGTCTCATATAGGTTATCCTTTGACCAAATTTACCTCTCTTCTCCTTGTGAAATAATTCTGGTAACGCTTTTTCGGGGGATTCACCAAAAATGGCTACCATCTGAGATTTATACTTATCGGAGACCTCTGACATGCTTACCTTATCACTATGTGCCATAAAAACATTGTGGGCATTGATAATGATATCACAAGCTGAAATGGCAATACCTAAACCCGGTATGACGGAAACTATTGCTGGATTGGCAAATCCAGAGGTGTATTTAATAATGCTATTAGCCAATTCAAAGCCCGATTTAATGGCTGCGGCGAATTCTCTTGAACTCTCTAAGGCCTTCATACCATCCTTCCCCTTATACGCTTCCATCATTTTGGAGATTCCCTTAATAGTAGAAAACAATAAAGAAATAGAGGACCCTACCGAGGCAGCAATTTCTCCAGCTGCCTGCTCTGCTACAGCATTTTTATCTCCCGTTTCCTCCACCCTTTTAGCAGTTTTTTCTGCAGTTCCATCTAATGCCATCCCTATTGATGATCCAGTAGAAATAGCAGAAGCAGTCAAACCTCCAGCCGTTATAGCTAATTCCGATTTATTAATCTCAGGGTTAAAACTATCCCAAATAGCCTTTTTACC
>CALAZP010000181.1 GCA_937926355.1 uncultured Saprospirales bacterium | reverse complement strand
CGCTTGAACTCGCCTGCATGTTTGCCGGCGTCTTCATGGTATATGGGGCATTATTCGCTACAGGCTATATCATCTATGGAGCTTGGATGAATGCAATTATTGGAATTTTGGTAACTGGAATTTCAACATTGTTTATTTTCAAAACATGGCCTAAAATTTCAACTCCTTAGGATTGGGATATGATAAATATCATCGGATTACCCTACTAGAGTGAATACTTTTGTAGGGTAATTTTTTTTATGGTTCAAAAGTTATCAGAAGTCAAACAGGTTTGTGCACATTGCGGAGAAAAGTGTGCCACGAGGAATTCAACTAGAGCAGATGGTCTTTTATTTTGTTGTCAAGGTTGTGAGATAGTTTACGATATCCTCAGTCAACATGATTTGTGTCAATATTATGCATTAAGTCCTGATGCCGGTATTCAACTTAAAGGTAGAAAGAAAGTAATTTATGCTTTTTTAGAGGATGCTGAGGTCATCAATAAATTGGTTCAGGGTGGTAATACTTCCAAAGCTTACATCAATTTTCATATTCCGCAGATACACTGTGCTTCCTGTGTGTGGTTACTGGAAAATTTGTTTCAATTTCATTCAGGAATACATTCTTCTAGGGTACATTTTGCCAAAAAACAATTAGCCGTTCAATTTGATCCTCAGCAAATTACCTTGAGAAAATTAGCTGAAATTTTGGATAGTATTGGATATGCTCCAAATATTAATTTAGGAACAGAGGAAGAAGTTCCTCCTTCTTCTACTAAGAAATTCATATATCAGTTAGGGATAGCAGGGTTTGTTTTTGGGAATATCATGCTATTTAGTTTTCCTGAATATTTAGGTCTTTTCGATGAGGATGGTATTTCCTTCAGCCGATTATTTGGATATTTAAATTTAGGGTTGATTTTACCTGCACTTTTATATAGCGCCTCTGATTATTTTATATCTGCCTGGAATGCCATTCGTTTTCGAAAATTAAATATAGATGTTCCCTTGGCATTGGGAATGGCGACCTTGTTTATCAGAAGTAGTTATGAAATTCTAACTCAATCCGGATCTGGTTATTTAGACAGTTTGGCTGGATTAATATTTTTCTTATTGGTAGGAAAATGGTTTCAACAAAAAACCTATCATCAAATTTCTTTTGAAAGAAATTATAAATCTTATTTCCCTGTATCCGCTACTCGAATATTAGAGAATAATCGTAAAGAGAGCATTCATTTAGAAAAAATAGAACCCGGAGATATTATACTTATCCGGAATGGGGAATTAATTCCAGCAGACGGTGAGTTGATTTCTGGGGAGGCTAAAATAGACTATAGCTTTGTGAGCGGGGAGTCCGATCTTCAGCGAGTTCCACTTAATCAAACGGTTTACGCTGGTGGAAAACAAATGGGAAGTTCAATCAAAATTAAGATAGAAAAAAGGGTCTCTCAGAGTTACCTGACGAGTTTGTGGAATGATGACGCCTTCAAAAAAAAAGGGAAAGAGCCCTTGCAAAAAATGGCAGATCAAATGGGCACTTTCTTTACCTATGCAATTCTTGCTATATCTTTAATTACCCTAGGATATTGGATCAATAAGGATGTTTCAATTGCGATCCAAGCTTTTACCGCTGTTTTGATTGTAGCCTGTCCTTGTGCAGTAGCACTTGGGATTCCATTTATTTTTGGCAATGCTTTGAAGATTTTAGGTAAAAACGAATTTTATATAAAAAGCATAGAAGTATTAGAACAGTTTAAACATATAGATACTACGGTATTTGATAAAACGGGAACGCTAACCGAGAAAAAATTTACTACAGGAAGTTTCCAAGGAGCCTCATTAAATAAAAAAGAAAGGCATATGGTAGCGCAGGCTGTCATTCATAGCCACCATTTAGTTAGCCATCAAATAGCTTCGATTCAAGGTGAAATGAGTGGAGACCCTATTCATTGGGATCGATGGGAAGAACAGGTTGGCCAAGGTATTGTGGCCAACATTCCTGAATGGGAAATTAAAATTGGAAATGGGCATTGGGTGGCTGGAGAGCAAGGGGGAAAAGAAGGAACGTATGTCAGTATTAATGGAGAGTTAAAGGGGGTATTTACCTTTGCTTCCTCATACAGACCAGGTATTGAGCATGTTTTTAACTATTTTAAGCAAAATGGGTCCATATTTCTTGTTTCAGGGGACCACCTTAAAGATGAAGAATATCTAACCCATTTATTTGAAAGATTCGATCAATTAAAATTTAAACAATCTCCTAAAGAAAAATTACAGTTCATCCAATCGCTGCAAAAAAATGGACATCAAGTGATGATGATTGGAGATGGGCTGAATGATTCGGGAGCATTAATGCAAAGTAATATAGGAATTGTCATCTCTGAATCAGATAATAATTTCACCCCTGCTAGTGATGGTATTTTGAGAAGTCGACAATTCGATAAAATCCCTCAATTATTGGGTTTTGCTAAAAGCAATCGAAAGGTAGTTTACGCAGCCTATATTCTGGCCTTGATATATAATATTTTTGGTATAAGTATAGCTGTTCAGGGTTTATTAAGTCCTATTATAGCTGCAATATTAATGCCTCTGAGTTCTGTTTCCGTTGTCACATTGGGCATATTAGGAAGTAATTTTCTAGCATTTCATTACGGTCTTAAAAGATGATAAAAGTCACTTTCTCCATTTGACAAATATCATAAGCCAATCAATGGTGTCCGAATAACTTGCAGGAAAGTTAATCAAATGAAAATAATGATTGGTTTAATTGGTTTGAGTCTCCTCATCGCACTGGGATTTTTAGCTGCCTTTATTTGGGCAGTTAGAAATAATCAAATGGACGACTATTACACCCCATCTATCAGGATTTTATTTGATGACAACAAAAAAGAAAAATCACAATAAAATTCTGAAAGAATGAGTACTATTGAAAAGTTCAGTTACGATAATATAATCGTAAGAAACTTTGCTTATGCCACCATGATCTGGGGGGTAGTTGGTATGCTGGTGGGTTTATATGCTGCCTTCCAATTGATCTTACCGTCATGGAATTTAGGTTTTGCTCCTACTACCTTTGGGAGAATTAGACCATTGCATACTAATGCGGCTATTTTCGCATTTGTGGGCAACGGTATTTTTATGGGTGTTTATTATTCTTTACAACGCCTATTGAAAGCTCGAATGTATAGTGATTTCTTAAGTAAATTTCATTTTTGGGGTTGGCAAGCCATTATTATAGCAGCAGCCATAACCCTTCCCTTGGGGATTACCTCTTCCCATGAATACGCAGAGCTGGAGTGGCCAATTGACCTGGCCATTGCCGTTATTTGGATTGTGTTTGGAATTAATATGATGGGTACTATACTCAAAAGGCGCGAACAGCATTTATATGTTGCAATATGGTTTTATATCGCTACCTGGATCACCGTAACGGTTCTTCATGTAGGCAACAATCTTGAATTACCTGTCCATTTATGGAAAAGTTATCCAGTTTTTGCCGGAGTCCAAGATGCATTAGTGCAATGGTGGTATGGGCATAACGC
>CALAZP010000180.1 GCA_937926355.1 uncultured Saprospirales bacterium | reverse complement strand
GGATAATACATTAAGGGTATCTTCTAATACTGATAAAATACTATCCTTCGCATTAGAAGTTTGGGCTACTACAGAAAGCGAAAATCCAAAGCCAAGTAAGGATACTAGTAATATTCTTTTCATAGGGATATAAACGTTTTGATCCTATAGAAAAGTATAAACCTATTTGCGGTTGTTTTTAAAATCCCTAAAAATAAATTCCCCTAACCCATTGAGATTGCTATAGAAAGCCTTTCCATTATTAGCTTGGGTAAATTGGTTTACGAATTGAACCAGATAGGGATCATTCGCTATCATAAATGTGGTGATAGGAATATTGAGTTTACGGCACTGCCTAGAAAGATTTAGCGTTCTGTTAACAATCATTCTATCTAGACCGAAACTATTTTTGATATACTTTTTTCCTTTTTTTATACAGGTAGGTTTGCCATCAGTTATCATAAAAATCTGTTTGTTTGGATTTTTATGTCGGCGCAATATATCCATCGCCAGTTCTAGTCCGGCTACGGTATTGGTATGATAAGGTCCCACCTGGAGGTAGGGAAGATCTTTGATTTCAACTCTCCAAGCATCGTTACCAAAGACAATAATATCAAGGGTGTCTTTAGGAAATCTAGTGGTAACGTATTCCGCCAATGCCATAGCTACTTTTTTGGCGGGTGTTATTCGGTCTTCTCCGTAAAGAATCATTGAATGGGAGATATCAATCATCAATACGGTACTCATTTGGCTTTGATAGCGGGTTTCCCTTACCTCTAAATCATCATGGGTCAATTTGAAGTCTTGAACCCCGTGATTAATTTGAGCATTGCGAAGAGATTCACTCACTGCAATTTGATCAAGAGGATCTCCAAATTCAAACGGCTTTAATTCGGAGGTGTGTTCGTCTCCCCTTCCAAAAGCGTTAGTACTGTGGTTGCCTCTTTTACTTTTCTTAATTTGTCCAAAAATATCTCCCAGTGCTTTCTGTCGAAGCCCAATTTCCATTTTTGCCGAAGGCGCAAATCCACCAGCTGCATTTTGTTCTTGCTGCAGAAAACCCTTATCGATAAGGTCTTGAATAAAATCTCCGATACTGTAGTCCTTAGTAGATAGTTGATATTCCTTATCCAACTGGGTGAGCCAAGATAGTGCTTCTTGTACATCACCTGAAGTGTATAAAATTAATTCCTGAAAAATTTTGAGCAGCCTATTAAATGGGCTTTCGCCATCCTCCGGTAAAGCAGCTCCATACACCCATCCAATCATGATATTAATTTAATTATTGATCCACACAACACTGCAATAAATCCTCGTAATCTGGCCGATCTGAAACTATTTTGTGTATAAAACTTTCCCTGATAGTTCCGTCTGTTATCACAAAAACACCTGGCATTTGAAAGCCATCTCCCATTATCGGTCCCACACCATTGCCTTTTAAAACTGAAGATTCAAAGCCCCTAATCCAAGAAGATAAACCAAATAATTGGGTAAAAGTTCCCTTAGCTAAACCAAAAGATTGGTAGAACTTACACTCTGGGTCACTAACATGAATAGGGTTGAGAAGGTGATACTTTTTGAAGTAAGATTCAGCAGTTTCATTATCTGACATGTGAACGAAAACAATTGCAAAGCCAGATTCTTCAATAGATTTTCTTTTTTTGGAGATATCCGCTAATGCTTCTCTACAAAAAGTGCAACCAAAATGTCTTAGAAAAATTAACATAACTGGTTGACGGGCAGAAACCTCCAGAACGGTTTTACCATTATTGGTAGTCATGTTCTGGAGGGTTTCCTTAGGAGTAACAAAAGAATTCATATAAAAACTAAAATATTATACATCCATTTTGTCGTAAACATCCATTACGGATTTTACGTGTTCCGCAGATTCTTGAAGTAATTTCATTTCTTCCTCATTCAAATTCAACTCTATTTTCTGCTCGATTCCATTTCGTCCCAACTTTACTGGAATTCCCAAGAAAATATTATTCATTCCATATTCGCCTCCTAATCTGACACAGCAAGGGAAAATTCTTTGTTCGTCTTTAATTATGGCTTCGACCATTTGAGCCGCAGCAGCTCCCGGTGCATACCATGCAGAAGTACCCATTAACTGAACCAATTCTCCACCACCTTTTTTTGTTCTTTCTATGATGGCGTTGAGGGTATCTTCAGCTACCATATCGGTTACTGGAATTCCCGCAACAGTTGTATATCTAGGAAGTGGCACCATAGTATCTCCATGTCCACCCAATAATAATGCTTGAATATCCTTAGGAGAAACGTTCAATTCGGTCGCCAAAAAAGCTCTATAACGAGCAGTATCCAGAATTCCAGCCATTCCAAATACTTTAGTAGAGTCTTTACCACTGGCTTCATAAGCCGCGTAAGTCATGACATCTAAAGGATTGGAAACAATAATAATAATGGCATCAGGTGAATGTTTGATTACCGTTTCGGTTACTGTTTTAACAATTTTAGCATTGGTCGCAATCAAATCATCTCTACTCATTCCTGGTTTTCTGGGAACACCTGCTGTAATTACAACAATATCTGAACCTGCTGTATCGGCATAATTGTCGGTTCCAGTTAATTGAGTGCTGTAATGGTCAATAGGAGCTTGTTGCCAAGTATCT
Source organism: uncultured Saprospirales bacterium (assembly GCA_937926355.1). GTDB lineage: Bacteria > Bacteroidota > Bacteroidia > Chitinophagales > Saprospiraceae > CALAZP01. The sequence continues at coordinate 9,491 of CALAZP010000180.1, read as the reverse complement.
AAAGCTTTGCCTTTAGCAAAATCGCCTTGAATATCCACTAAAACAACTTCCTTTAAAAAATCTTTGTGTGCCAATACGTTGGCACAGGTAGCTCCTACATTGCCGGCTCCCACGATGGTTACTTTATTCATTTTTGTTTAGGTTATTTAATTAAGCAATAAAAGTAAACAACAAAAAGTATCTAAAAAACAAAAAAGATTGTAAAATTGTTAGCTGAATAATTGATTGATTGACTATGAAATTAGCCTACTTTGTTTCTTTTGTCTTGTTGTTCCCTTATATAATTACCTCTCAGGTGCCTGTATACACTTGTGGGAATAGTGCATATTTGGAACCTTTGCCTACTAAGAGACTTGAGGAAAATAAGCTAGTAAGCATTTCACCTCGCACCAATGTCGTATATGTGCCTGTCAAACTTCATTTGGTGGCAAAAACAGATGGAACTGGTAGATTATCGGACAAGGAAGCCTTTCGCTCACTTTGTTTGCTTAACGATGACTTTATAGGAGCTAATATTCAGTTCTATTTGAAAGATGGTACGTTCAATTATATAAATAATACTACCATTTATAATAATCCAACTTTACCCGCTTCTATATTTTTACTGCAGAATGAAAAGGATGATAAAGCGATCAACATTATAGTAAGTGAGGTAGCTCGTCCAAGCGATACCGACGACAATAGCATTATTGCAGGATTTTATTCTCCAGGTAACGATTGGGTAGTGATGCGAAAGGATGCTATGAATAAATGGGCGTTTCCGCACGAGCTCGGGCATTATTTTAGTTTGATGCACACTCATTTAGGTTGGGATTCTGAACCTTATGATTCAGAGATTCATGGAATTCCTGCTCCAGCTATATCTCCAGATGGTTTACCAACTGAAAAAGTCGATAGAAGCAATTGTGAAACTGCTGGGGATCGAATCTGTGATACTCCTGCAGACTATAATGGCATCACGACTTTCTCCTGCACTTATGAAGGCGGCGCTTTAGATCCAGATAGTGTTCTTATCGATCCAGATGAGCACAATTATATGAGTTATTTTAGCTTTTGCGATCGAGGAGCCTATACTTTCTCTGAAGAACAAATTGCTATCGTTCAAAAAGATTTAGCAAGTTCCTCTAGAACCAAATTGTCTCCTGGAAGTACCCCGGCATTTGCAGAATTATCCAAAGATGGAGTACAACTCATCCAACCAATTAACAGCAGTTCAGTCCCCTTATCGGAGTCGGTTAAACTAGAATGGGAACCTGTGGATGGAGCTGAGTATTATACAGTTGAAATTGATAGAATTCCCACTTATGTTTTAAACCCCATAACGATTACTGCCTCTGAACCTTTTGTTGAAATTGATCCCGATTTACTGAGGACTAATACCAGTTACTACTGGAGAGTTACCCCCTACAATAGGTATTTCTTTTGTGAAGATTCTAGTCCATCTGGTTCTTTCAAAACATTAAACTCCACCAGTTCCAGAACGCTAGAAATGCTTACCTCTTTTAAGGTTTTTCCATTGCCAGTGAGCTCCCAGCAATCTATTAGCGTTCAAATACAATCAATTGAAAGGTTCAAAGGCCTTTTGTATCTGACGGATCTCCAGGGTAAAAAAATTGGAACTTCTCAGGTAAGAGAGTTTTATCCTGGTGATAACGAAGAGACTTTTTCGTTTCCAAACTTGGTTTCAGGTATGTATCTGCTGGTCTTAGAGACGCCTCAGGGCAGGACTTATGCCAAAGTCCCGGTTATAGATTGACTTATTTTCTTTTAACTGACCAATTAAAAACCATTTCAGCTACTGTAATTCCGTCTTTATTTTTGCCAATAGCGGTCATATTTAATTCGACTATATCTCCGGATTGCTGCAATTGTTGAACAGCATGACGAGCTTCAGGTCCATCCGAGCAGGTAAAGGTTATTGCTGTGGTCGATTTTTTTATAAAGTTTAACTGGCACCCCTTAACTAATATGGAGTATGGCGCTTTGAAACCTAAAAGATTAACCCAGATTAATCCCGTAGAGAGTTCAGCTGCTCCAGCCAAGGCTGCAAAATAAATAGATTGAAAAGGATTCTTTGTTCGCCTCTTGAAGGGAATGACAACGGAACAAGAATCCTCAGATAATTCCTGTAACTTTAAACTCCAGAAAAAGCAAGTGGGTAATTTTAGCCATAAAAAAAGGTTAAAAAAGAAGGGCTTTTTTAGTTTTGCGGCAGCGTTATTGTTTTTCATTTTTTAAATTTGACACCATAATATAAATTAAACCAATGAATTTACACGAATATCAAGGAAAAGCCTTGCTCAAAAGTTATGGAGTGGCCATTCAGGAAGGATTTGTTGCTGCTACAACAGATGAGGCACTTAAGGCTTATCAGGAATTAAAAAAACAAACTGGTTCTGATTTTGCAGTGGTAAAAGCACAAATTCACGCTGGTGGCAGAGGAAAAGGCGGTGGTGTTAAGCTGGCAAAAAATGAGGCGGACTTAAAAAAACATTCCCAATCCATTTTGGGTATGATGCTTAAGACTCCTCAGACTCCAGGAGGGATGGAGGGCCCAGGCAAATTAGTTCGAAAAATTCTTATAGCAGAGGATGCTTATGCCCCTGATTTTGATGCTTGTAAAGAGTATTATGTTTCCATTCTCATGGATAGAGAAAAAAAATGTAACGTCATTATATATTCAACTGAAGGAGGAATGGATATTGAAACCGTAGCTGAAGAAACCCCTCATTTGGTTCATAAAGAATATATCGATCCAACGCTTGGATTGTTGGGATTCCAAACAAGAAAAATAGCTTTCAACTTGGGACTTAGTGGTCAGGCTTTCAAAGAAATGACCAAATTTATTGCCCATCTTTATAAAGCATTTTTGGGAGCTGATGCCAGTCTTTTCGAAATCAATCCCTGCCTTAAAACCGCTGATGATAGAATCGTAGCCGTGGATTGTAAAGTTACTTTGGATGATAATGCCTTGTATAGACATCCAGATCTGGAGTCACAAAGAGACATTGATGAGGAGGACCCCACCGAAGTAGAAGCAAAAAGCTATGGTTTAAATTACGTCAACTTAGACGGAAATGTGGGTTGTATGGTCAATGGAGCTGGGTTGGCAATGGCTACTATGGATATTATCAAACTATCGGGTGGAGAGCCAGCTAACTTTCTAGATGTAGGTGGTACTGCTGATGCAGCCCGAGTGGAGCAAGCATTCAGAATTATATTGAGAGACCCTGCGGTAAAAGCTATTCTAATCAATATTTTTGGAGGAATTGTACGGTGTGACAGAGTGGCACAAGGAGTAATTGATGCCTACAAAAACATGGGTAATATTGAGGTACCCATCATCGTCAGATTACAGGGAACTAACGCAGAAGTAGCTAAAAAGATGATAGACGAATCAGGCCTGGCAGTGCATTCAGCCATCGCCCTTCAGGAAGCTGCTGATTTGGTTAAAAAAGCGGTATAGTTCTAATTTGATCCAATAAAGCTTTTAGTTCTAAGACACTGGTGAAAGGGTTGCTCAAGGTAACCCTAAGCCATTTTTCCCCCTTAAGCTCTGTTTGAACCAGGTAAAAAGGACCGCTCTCCACTAATTTTTCCCGAATAAGAGCATTGATTTCACTTATGTTTTCAACTTGATTGGTTGGCACGTACCTAAAACACACAATATTAGTTTGCGGCTCAAGTGCCAATTCAAAGTCGTGCGCCTCGTTAATTAACTCGGCAAAAGCTTTGGCGTTATCCTGAACTTGATCGATATACTCTTCATAGAGCGGTGTTCCATATTCATTCAAAGCAGCATAAACCTTAAAACCCATCATTGTTTTGGTGCATTCAAAAGTTCTTTTAGCCAGATTGTACCATTCTTGAGTATCACTATCTTTCCACAAGTACTGAGCCTTTTGTGAAAATGTTTGATAAGCATTATTCCCATTTTTATAAAGCAAGGCAGTAGTAATTGCTGGGGTCAATAACATTTTATGGAAATCCATAGTAATAGAATCTGCTGCTTGAATACCTGCTAAAAGATGTTGGTGTTTTTTTGAAAAAATGAGGGCTCCTCCGTGTGCGGCATCTACGTGAAACCACAATTGGTGTTTATCGGCAAATTCGGCTATAGATTTCAAATCATCAAAACTCCCTGTAGAAGTGCTACATGCGCTTCCCACTACTGCTATTACTTGAATTCCTTTGTTTTTAGCTTCCTGATAAACGATTGGTAATTGATCAACCTCCATTTGAAATCGATCATTGGTAGGAACCTTAATGATTCCTTCCGCCCCCCACCCCATCATTCTTACCGCTCGATCCACGCAATAATGCGCTTGTTCGGAAACCAAAAGTCCTAATTTTTGAGTTTGCCCCTTTTCCCAAATAGGCTCAGAGGATTTGATAGCTCTTGCTGTGAGTAAGGCAGTAAAATTAGAGAGGGTTCCCCCAGAGGTCAAAACCCCATCCGCTTCTTGGCCCAATTCAAATAATTCGGTCATCGTCTTTACTACACTCCTCTCCATGGCTGTACCTAAAGTTCCCATTTCAAAAACCCCCATTCCATTATTGATAAAATCACTCACTAATCCGGCTAATGCAGCTACTGGTAAGGTCGGAGAAATCTGGTGTCCCATATAACGCCTACTATGCAAATGCACAGAGTCGTTAATGGCATTTTGAAATAGTCGAAGGGAATCGCCTTTAAAAGGCATCTCATTAATATAGCTATATAGTACTTCCGGGTCGAATTTTTTATTGGCCGAAATGCCTTCCTGACTATTAGCGCTATCTAAGTAATCAGCTAGAAAATCAATTACCTGATGTCCTAATTTTCTAAAAGCTGAACCATCAAAACCCTTTTGTAAAATGGAGTTGCTCATTTTTATTATTCCGTTTCAAAAATTCCTACATATCGTTCTCCTGGTTTGGCATACCCCCTGTACATTCCTTTGCTGTTAAATTCCATGGAAATATTTCCCATATTATCGATGGCTATCAAACCACCACTACCCCCCGCCTGTACTAATTTTTCCTGAACTACCTTTTTGGTAGCCTCTGCCAAGGATAGCCCGCCATATTCCATAAGGGCTGATACGTCATGTGCGACAGTATATCTGATAAAAAATTCTCCGTGACCTGTACAACTCACACCGCATGTCTTATTATTGGCATAAGTACCCGCCCCGATAATGGGAACATCCCCTACTCTATTAAATCTTTTATTGGTCATTCCCCCAGTTGAAGTTCCGGCAACAATATCCCCATTAACATCTAGGGCCACGCAACCCACTGTACCATATTTCTTATTGTCTCTTGCCAGCGCTTTCAGAAGACTTTGATACCGCTGTTCAGTATAAAAATATGAGGAATCCACAATGGTTAATTCATTGATGGCGGCAAATTCTTCCGCACCTTTTCCAATAAGCATGACGTGTTCTGATTTTTCCATGATCGCCCTCGCCAATGATATTGGATTTTTGACCGTACCTACTCCTCCAACCGCACCAGCATTAAGGTCATTGCCCACCATGATTGAGGCATCCAATTCATTTTTACCATCATGGGTAAATACTGCACCCTTCCCCGCATTGAAAAGTGGATGGTCCTCCAAATAATTTATGGTCTTTTCAACTGCTTCTATACTGCTTCCCCCTTGCGCGAGTATTTTTTCCCCTATATCCAAAGCCTCATTAAGGGCTTGCTTGTATATCGCTTCCAGAGAATCAGTCATATTTTCTTTTAAAATAGTGCCTGCTCCACCATGTATTACAATAGCATATTGTGTTGGCTCATCTTGAGAACTAATATCGCTGCAATGAGCAACTGAAAATGCTAGAAAAAATGAGGAAATAAAAGGAAACAGGGACACGCTCTTAGTTACTAATCGAACAAATAAATCCATCTGTCGTTTTTTTTTTAGGTTAATGCTCGGAAAAAAAATATTCTCCAATAAAACAATTATGTTGCAATAAATAAATTTACAATGGCACAATTTTTCAAATATTTTCTAGCAACTGTAATAGGCGTTTTGGTTTCTTTATTTCTGCTCATTTTGATTGGAGTGGGAATAATAGCTACTGTAGCCACCTCTACTGAAAAAATACCAGATGTAAAAGCAAACAGCGTTCTAAAACTAACCTTTGACCAACCTATACCAGAATTGACCAATAATGTCCCTATCAATAGTTTTGAACTTGAGCCCAATAAAATTCTTGGATTGGATGCTTTACTCAAGACCTTGAAAAAGGCGCAAACAGATGAGCGGATAAAAGGCATATATCTTGAACTCGATCAAGTTAGTATGGGAATTACCACCTCCCATCAATTGCATCAAGCGCTAATGGATTTTAGAGAACAGGGTAAATTTATTGTGGCTTACAGCAAATATTTAAGTCAGGGAGCTTATTACCTGGCCTCGACAGCTCAACCCCTCTTTCTAAATCCATCCGGAATGGTTGATTTTAGGGGACTATCTACTGAAATTCCATTTTTTAAAAATTTATTAGACCAAACAGGTATTCAACTTCAGGTCTATTATGCTGGTCAATTCAAAAGTGCTACTGAACCGTATAGATTGACCAAGATGAGCGCTCAAAATAGATTGCAACTGCACTCTATTCTAGGGCAGATTTACAATCAAATTATTGAAAACATAGCAGCAGCAAGAGGATTGTCCAAAGAATTGATTAGAGAAGTCGCTAATGAATATCAAGCAGCCATACCGGAAGATGCGGTCACTTTAAAAATTATTGATCAATTAGGATATGAAGATGAAGCTTTAGCTCAAATCAGAACATTAACTGGATTAGAGGAGAACGAAAAGATTCCATTTATTTCATTAAGAGATTACCATTCCAGCTATGAAGATGAAGTTAACTACAGAATAAAGGATAAAATAGCTGTGGTATATGCGGAGGGGGCAATAGTTATGGGAAAAGGGGAGAATGGAAATATAGGAGATGATAAATATGTAGATGTATTGAACCAGATATACAAGGAAGATCAGGTTAAAGCCGTGGTGTTAAGAGTCAATTCACCAGGAGGAAGTGCCCTTGCATCTGCTAATATATTAAGGGTCTTAGAACGAATTAGAGCATCTGGAAGACCCGTTATCGTGTCCATGGGAGACTACGGGGCATCTGGAGGATATTATATTGCTTGTCAATCTGATTCTATTTTAGTTCAAAAGAATACTTTAACCGGTTCGATTGGGGTATTTTCGATTATTCCCAATATGCAGGGATTATTTAACGACCATTTGGGAATCACTTTTGATACGGTGAAAACCGGTCAATTTGCCAATGGAATAAGTGTAGCTTATCAAATTACACCAGCAGAAGGTCGAAAAATACAAGCTATGACTGACCGCACTTATGAACAGTTTCTCGCCAAAGTGGCTAAAAACCGAAATATGACTAGGGATGGGGTTCACGACATTGCTCAGGGTCGAGTTTGGACCGGTCAGCAAGCCGTTGAAAATGGATTAGCAGATGGTATTGGCACTTTAGAGGATGCCATTGCTATTGCAGCTGATAAAGCCAAATTAGAGCAATACCGCTTAACCACTTACCCTAAAGTTAAAGACCCTTTCGTGCAATTAGTAGAAGAATTGACCGGCAGTACTGTTCGAACCACTCTGGAAAAAAGATTTATAGCATCATTTCCAGCTTTGAAAGCCTACCTTCCTTGGCTTAACCAGGAGGAAGAATGGAATTTAGGTACGATGATTCAAGCTAGTTTGCCATTTGCCGTAGGCTTAGATTAGATTAAAAAGATGAAAATCTTTCAATCATTTTATCTAAAACAGCTAATGACTCCTCATGTGTAATGATACCATTATCAGGTAAGATATTCTTAATAGAAGAAAAAGGGATTTTGTCTGGGTAAACCGTAAATCCCAGGTAGTTTAAAACCCCAGTCAAGTGCTCCATACCCCTAAGGTTACCAGCGCGTCCTGATGCCAAGCCAATTAAAGCAGCTTTTCTCCCATATATTTCTTTTTTGAATGGGGTAACAGAAATCGCATCTAGGAATGTTTTCACTATTCCAGGATAGCTTCCATTATATTCTGGAGTAATAAAAATCCATTTATCGGAAGGGGTAAGGGTATTTTTAATCAAGTTTTCTAATTCTGGGGCCACTTGATCTTTTTGATACATATTAGGGTGAATCCAGTTGTAGGTAATCAAACTAAGATCTAGCACATTTACGTCTAACGGGGTGGTTGATTTTATCCTATTTGCCAAAAAATGGGTAAACTTCTGGGTGGCACTGTGAGGTCTATTGGTTCCTGCTATCAAGGTCAACATATCTTTCATTTCGCCAAGTAACCATTAGAAGCAGAATTTTGTTCAATTTTTAAAACATTCCTTATTAAAGTGTCTTTTATGAGGAAAAAGACTAATTTAGTGACTTAAAATTCCAAAAATTAGATCATGGGAAAGGTTATTGCAATTGCAAATCAAAAAGGTGGCGTTGGAAAGACTACTACCGCTATCAATCTAGCTGCCAGTCTTGCTATACTTGAAAAAAAAGTCTTGATTATAGATTCTGATCCTCAAGCTAACGCTTCCTCTGGAGTAGGTGTTTTAGAATCTGAAACAGATAGTAATATTTACAAATGTTTGATAAACGAAGTTGACCCTCACGACTCTATATATGAAACCAGCACTCCTAATTTGCATATTATTCCCTCCTCAATAGATTTGGTAGGTGCGGAATTAGAATTGATTAATTTACCCAATAGAGAATATATTCTTAAAAAGAAGGTAGTAGAGCCTATCAAACATCTTTACGATTATATTTTTATCGACTGTTTACCCTCCTTGGGAATCGTAACAGTTAACGCCTTAACTGCTGCAGATACTGTTCTGGTTCCCGTACAATGTGAATTTTTTGCGCTAGAGGGATTAACCAAATTACGGGAAACGATAAGTGCGGTTAAAAATGGATTGAACCCAGATTTAGAAATTGAAGGCATTCTCCTTTCAATGTATGACAGCCGATTAAGGTTGGCTAATGTAGTTGTAGATGAGGTCCAAGATATTTTTAAAGAAAAAGTATTTAAAACAGTTATCCATAGAAATTCAAGAATCGGAGAAGCTCCCAACTTTAGAATGCCCGTTGTAATGACAAGTGCTGGGAGTAAGGGAAGTACCAATTTCATCAATCTAGCTGAAGAATTCTTAAAGAATAACAATGATGCATTGGTCCCTCAATAAAATTAGATCCCAGAAACACTATAAAAAATGGCAAAAAAACTTCAAAAATCTGACTTAGGTTTAGGCATAAGAGCTTTATTAGAAGAATCTGACAAGAAAGGAAGCTCAGTTCAAAAAGGAGAAATAGTTCGTGAATTGGTGCATAATGTGGCTATGATTTCCCTTGAAAGTATTGAGGTCAATCCTTTTCAGGTAAGAAAAGAATTTGACGAAGAAGCCATACAAGAATTGGCTACTTCACTCAAAACTTATGGGTTGATTCAACCCATCACCGTAAGA
>CALAZP010000179.1 GCA_937926355.1 uncultured Saprospirales bacterium | reverse complement strand
CCAACTAACTCCTAAATTAGAAGCTGCTATTAAGGATTGCACAGCATCCACCCTACTGGAAGATTTATATTTACCTTTTAAGAGAAAAAAAACAACGCGAGCAGGAGTAGCTAGAGCCGCCGGGTTAGAACCACTGGCAGAATGGATTCAAGTTCAAGGGCCAGATCATCCACACCACAAAGCAACAAGTTTTTTAAATGATAAAATAACTAGTGTAGAAGAAGCCATCCAAGGCGCAACTGATATTATTGCGGAAAATATAAGTGAAGACACACAAATTAGAGAAAAACTACGCCGCCTATTTCAGAAGGAGGCTAAGGTGCGATCTAAGTTGGTCAAAGGAAAAGAAGAGGAAGGTTCCAAATACAGAGATTATTTTGATTTCGAAGAAAGTTTAAGGGATTGCCCTTCCCATAGAATTTTAGCACTTAGAAGAGCAGAAAATGAGGGAATTATTAGACTTTCTATACTTCCAGAAGCGGAAAATGCACTTTTCCTTATTGAAAAAAAATGGGTAAAGGGTTCCAATTTGAACAGCAATATTGTAAAAAATGCGGCTAAAGACGCTTACCATAGACTTATTGAACCTTCAATTGAAACAGAAGTGCGAAAAAGCTCCAAAGAAAAAGCAGATTTAGAAGCAATTAAGGTCTTTACCGAAAACCTTAAACAACTACTTTTATCGTCGCCTCTTGGACAAAAGGTTATTTTGGCCATCGACCCAGGTTTTCGAACCGGATGTAAAGTTGTGGTAATCGATCAAAATGGAAATCTGGTTGATAAAGTTACTATCTTCCCGCATCCTCCGCAGAATAATACAGCAGAGGCAGAACAAGTCATTGTCAACCTAAAGAGGAAATACAAAGTTGAAGCTATTGCCGTAGGTAACGGGACTGCAGGCAGAGAGACAGAAATATTTCTTAAACAAATCAAATTTGAAAATACCCCTCAAATCTTTATGGTTAATGAAAGTGGCGCATCTATATACTCCGCTTCAGAAATTGCAAGGGAAGAACTTCCTAAAGAGGATATTACTGTAAGGGGCGCCGTTTCAATTGGAAGGAGATTGATGGATCCTTTGGCGGAATTAATCAAGATTGATCCTAAATCTATTGGAGTAGGCCAATATCAGCATGATGTCAATCAGCGAATACTAAAAGAGGAATTAGACCAAGTCGTAAGTATTTGTGTCAATTTAGTCGGAGTGAATCTAAATACTGCAGGAAAATATTTATTACAATATGTTTCTGGATTAGGTCCTACTCTAGCAGAAAATATAGTTAACTATCGAAAGGAAAATGGAAGCTTCCAAGCTATTAAAGAACTGTTAAAGGTTTCTCGAATGGGAGCTAAAGTATTTGAACAAAGCGCAGGATTCCTAAGGATAAGGGATGGTAAAAATCCTCTAGATAATACAGGTGTCCATCCTGAGCGATATCAATTGGTGGAAAAAATGGCTTTCGACCTAGGAACTTCTGTAAAGAGTATCATCTCAAATCCCGTTAAAGTAAAAGAACTCAATCTAAAAAACTATCTCTCTGAAGAGGTCGGTATCCCGACACTAAAGGACATCTTAAAAGAGTTAGAAAAGCCAGGTTTAGATCCACGGGGACAAGCTAGGCAGTTTTCGTTCACTTCAGGTATCTTTTCATTTGAGGACCTTAAGGAAGGAACGGTGGTCAATGGCTTGGTCAACAACATAACCAATTTTGGTGCTTTTGTCGATATAGGAATTAAAGAGAGTGGCTTGATTCACATATCAAATATGGCTAATAGATTTATTAAAAACCCAAATGAGGTAGTCAAACTAGACCAAGAGGTGGTGGTAAAAATCATTGAAATCGATAGGAGCAGACACCGAATTCAGTTATCTTTAAAAGATGTCGAATAAGCATTTTTATTCTAATACAATCACTAAATCATCTTGTTCGACAAGTACTCCTTCCTTGAGTACAATTTTTTTAACAACACCTTCTTTAGGGGCTGTTATAGTACTTTCCATTTTCATAGCTTCGATAATGAATAAAGGTGCATTGGTAGAAACCTTATCTCCTACTTGTACCAGGATTTTAGACAAACTCCCTTGTAGTGGAACACCAATTTGATTTGCTCCCTCCGCTTTTTGATGACTGACGACTGCTACTGAGGCATTTCGATCTTTAACTGGAATAGTTCTGTATTGTCCATTTAAAGAAAAAGCCACCATTCTAATTCCCTGTTCATCAGGAGGCGTTTTATTAAGATACTTAATCAAGACGTTTTTACCCTCATCTAATTTAACCATTACTTCCTCGTTGGATTTCATGCCGTAAAAAAACAATCGTGTAGGTAATTTGGAAACTTCTCCAAATATGTTCATATGGGCATTAAAGTCTTGGTAAACCTTGGGATATAATAAATAAGAAAGTAAATCTCTTTCTTTTAGTTTCATGCCAAATTTCTCATTAAAGTCCCTAAGGGCTTTTTTAAAATCTATTGGAGTTAAATGAGCATTGGGTTTGTCGGAATAAGGTTTCTCATCTTTTAAAATTATTTTCTGGATTTTTTCAGGGAATCCTCCCTTCATTTGTCCTAAATCTCCTCTCATAAGCGCCTTTACACTATCTGGAAAAGATAGTTGACTTCCCTTTTCCATGACATCCGCTTCGGTTAAGCTATTAGCAGTCATAAACAAGGCCATATCGCCAACTACTTTAGAAGAGGGAGTGACCTTAATGATATTTCCAAACAGTCTATTAGCAATAGCATAATTTTTTTTGACCAAATCAAACTTATCTTCTAAACCTAGAGCTCTTGCCTGTGGCCTTAAATTAGAATATTGTCCCCCTGGAATTTCATGTTCATATACGTCTGCACTTCCTGCTCGAAGTTCTGTTTCAAAGGGATAATACAGTGATCTTACACCTTCCCAATAATTAGATATTTGAGTCATCACCTCTTCATCCACAGGTCTTTCTCTTTCATGGCCTTTCATCATTGCTGCCACTGCGTTCCAGTTTGGTTGAGAAGTCAAACCTGACATGGCACTAATTGCACAATCTACTATATCCACTCCCGCATCAATTGCCCTTAAATAGGATGCTGCTTGAATAGATGCGGTATCATGTGTATGTAAATGAATTGGAATATCAATTGATTTTTTCAAATTGGTAACCAAAGTCTCCGCTGCTAATGGCTTCAATAAACCCGCCATATCTTTAATGGCTATAATATGCGCGCCTTCATCTTCGAGCGCTCTTGCTAAATCTAAATAATACTGTAAGTTAAATTTAGTTTTAGTAGCATCCCTTAAATCTCCGGAATAACAAATACTAGCCTCTGCTATAGCATCGGTTTCATTTCGAACCGTTCGAATACTCGTTTTCATAGCTTCCAGCCAATTCAACGAATCAAATATTCTAAAAATATCAATACCGGTTTCAGCTGCATTGACTATAAATCGCTCTACCAAATTATCGGGATAAGCGGTGTAACCAACTGCATTTGAACCCCTTAACAGCATTTGAAAAAGAACATTGGGAATCCGTTCCCTAAGTTGTGCCAATCTATCCCATGGACATTCTTTCAAAAATCTCATGGCCACATCAAAAGTAGCCCCTCCCCAAACTTCCATAGAAAATAAAAAAGGAGCGCATGATTGAGCGTAAGTATCCGCAATTTTTACCATATCGAAAGTCCTCATTCGAGTGGCCAACAAGGACTGGTGGCCATCCCTAAAAGTGGTATCCGTGTATAGAATGGGCTTTTCATTATTTATCCAATCGATGAATCCTTCCCTACCTAATTTTTGCTTAATATCTCTGGTGCCCTCTGGAATAGATTTTAAATCTTGATTAGTAGGAACCGTTACAGGTAAAAAATTAGCATTCGGATTGATTTCTTTAACATCCGGATTGCTATTGACAATCACATCAGCCAAATAACGCAACATCTTAGTAGCTCGATCTCTCCATATGGGTGGTGCTAAAAGTTGTTGATTTTCATTAATGAATTTAACAGTGGCGAGACCAGCGACAAACTTAGGTTCTCGAAGGAGATTGAGTAAAAAACTAGTATTGGTATTGACGCCCCGAATCCTAAACTCCCGCAATGCTCTGTGCATGCGTTGAGTAGCCTCTGGTAAATTACGCCCCCATGCTGTTACTTTTACCAATAAACTGTCAAAAAAAGGAGAAATTCTCGCTCCGGGATACGCACTTCCCGCATCTAATCTAATGCCCATACCTGAAGCAGAACGGTACTCTATTAATGTCCCATAATCGGGTTTAAAATCTTCAGATGGTTTCTCTGTGGTAATTCTGCACTGAACTGCACAACCACTAAAAGTAATATCTTCTTGATTCCCAAGTCTCAACTCCTCATGTCCTAAGTGATATCCCATGCAAATTAAAAATTGAGCCCTGACCAAATCAATTCCCGTAATCTCTTCTGTAACTGTATGTTCGACCTGAATTCTAGGGTTGACCTCAATAAAATAAACCGATTCATCCTCATCTACTAAAAATTCCGCAGTACCTGCATGACTATACCCCACTTTATTGGCTAATCTCAAAGCATAATCATACAATTTGTCTTTAGTTTCTTGTTTTAAAGTCAAACAAGGGGCAATTTCAACTACTTTTTGGAACCTTCTCTGAACGGAACAATCTCTTTCAAACAGGTGAACAATATTACCATAGCAATCCCCTAGTAACTGAATCTCGATATGTTTAGGGTTTTCGATAAACTTTTCAATGAAAACTGTTCCATCTCCAAATGCAGTCTTTGCTTCTCCTGAAGCCTCCTGCAATTCAGCCAAAAGCTCCGAGGAAGATCTAACCACTCGCATTCCTCTGCCTCCCCCACCTGCGGCTGCTTTAATAATTAAAGGGAAACCAATTCTATTAGCCTGAACTAAAGCACTCTCAAAATCACTACCTTCTATCATTATATCTTCGATAATAGGCACCTCCACCTCTCTTGCTAGTTGCTTGGCAGCAACCTTATCCCCCAATCTTTCCATAACTTCAGCTGAAGGACCTACAAATGCAATTCCCTCCTCTTTACACCGCTTTGCAAAGTGAACATTCTCAGAAAGAAAGCCATAGCCTGGGTGAATAGCATCCACTCGTTTTTCCTTTGCCAATTGTATAATCTCCTCAATATTTAAGTAAGGCTTGAGTGGATCTTGATCCTCCCCAATTTGGTAAGCTTCATCAGCTTTATATCGATGCTGAGAATAGCGGTCTTCATAAGTATATACCGCAACAGTTCTTAAATTTAATTCCGATGCCGCTCTGAAAATTCGAATGGCAATCTCTCCTCTATTGGCAACTAAAATCCTTTTGAAAGGCTGAATGACTGGGTGTATTTCCATTATGTTTATTCGTTTCAAGTAAATATAATAGAAATGAAATTTCTATGAGAGTAAGTATTGAATATCTTTTTCAGATAACACTTCACCTCCGTCCAGTTCAATGATATCAGCTGCTAATTGACTTTTTTTCTTTTGTAAATTCATAATTTTCTCCTCAATACTTCCTGAGGTAATGAATTTAATCGCCATTACCTTTCGAACCTGCCCAATTCTATGTGCCCTAGCAATAGCTTGATCTTCGATAAAAGGGTTCCACCATGGATCTAGAATAAATACGTAATCTGCTGCTGTCAAATTTAATCCTGTTCCTCCTGCCTTAATTGAAATTAAAAAAGCTTGAATATTGGGCTCTTTTTCAAAGGCTTTTACTGCCTTTTCCCTTTCCTGTCCATTGGTGTCTCCACTAATCCAACTGTATTTCTGATTATGATCCTCAAAATAAGCTTTGAAAAGTTCTAAATGCTTTACAAAAGAACTGAAAAACAAAACTTTGTGTCCACTTCTTCTAATAACTTCCCAATGCTCAATAATATCTTGAAATTTACCACTTAGTTTACCATACTCCTTATCCACCATCACTGGGTGATTAACCAATTGCCTTAATTTGGTCAAAGTTTTGATGACTTGTAATTTATATGAACCCTTTTTTCCTGAAAAATTATCCAACAGCAGATTTCTTGCAGCAGATTTTTCCCTTTCATACATTTGCTTTTGTTCATGGGTCATTTGAGCATAAAATACACTATTACTCAGCGGAGGAAGATCAGTTGCAACCTGTTCTTTTGTCCTTCTGAGTAAGTAGGGTTTGACCAAGGTCTTTAGCCTATCCCTCTTTTCCTCATCTCCAAATTTCTCAATAGGATTCAAAAATTCCTTTTTGAAAAAAGAAAAAGACCCTAATAAATTAGGGTTGATAAATTGCATTTGTGACCATAAATCCGATAGGGAGTTTTCAATCGGAGTACCACTTAAGGAAAGTTTATATTTGGAATTAAATCTATTCAAACTTTTGAAAACTTTACTCTCTCTATTTTTTATTTGCTGGCTTTCATCCAAAATAATATACTCGAAATCTATTTCTTCCAAGAGGTCGGCATCCCTAAGGGCGGTTTGATAAGTAGTCAAAATAATATCATATCGACTTAGAATTCGAATATCTTTTTGTCTTTTACTGCCTGTATGTACATAAACCGACAATGAAGGAGCAAATTTTATAACTTCTTCTCGCCAATTAAATACTAAAGAAGCAGGAAGTACAATTAAACAACCCAAAGGGGTGAAGATTCCATTTTGGTCTATATTATTGAATAAATCCAGTTGGTTTAACGCCTTTTTTTCTTCTGTTTGAATAGCCTTATTTTCTTTAACATAGAGCAATAGGGCTATAGTCTGTAATGTTTTACCCAACCCCATATCATCTGCTAGACACCCCCCTAAAGAATGATTATACAAGTGAATCAGCCATTTGACACCATCAAGCTGGTATGGTCTTAAATTTGCCTGAAGATGTTCTGAAGGAGAAAAATCTATTTCTTTATAATTGGAAGAAGGTAATTCATCAATCTGCAGTCCCAGTTCTTCTAAAAGGGTAAATTGGTTTTTTTCAAGCTTCAAATCACCATCTTTTTCTGATGCAAATTGGGCGAGTGCTTTAAACCTGCTGAACCACTCTTCTGGTATCAAAAATAAACTACCATCTTCCAAATGGTAATACCGATATCCAGAACGGATATTGCGCATCAAATTTTTAAATGGAAATTCAAATAGACCCACCTTGACCCATCCATGAATATCAAACCAATCTTTTTCGGTATTTGATTTTAATTGTATTATCGGCTTTTCCAATCTGATGGTTTGATGATCCATTTCAGGAGCAATAACCTCAAAACCCTTTAAAATCCATTCCTCTTTTCTCTCGCTTAGCCATTCAATTACATCCATTTTTTCACTCAGTTCCGGTCGAAGGACAAAATAATTTTCCCAGACTATTAAATCAGGGTGATCTAAAATGAATTGAATCATCCTTTTTTCCTGTATTATATTTCTTTCTATTTTGGCGATACTGAATTCATCCTGATGAAACTTAAGAAAGGTTTTCCGCAGTTTAGTGTCACTCCACATAAAACTAGCGTGTTGATAAACCATTTTAACAGATAAAATCCATTTTTTTGTAAAGAGGTGTTGAATGGGGGTAATATGACAACCTTTGAGTTGATCTATAGGTTCAAAATCGAATCCCTCAGCCTCAATATCAGCTTTTTCTACAATTTTTACGATAAACTGTTTGAAATATGATGCAACACTTTCAGCTGGAATAATTACTACATCTTTTTCTTGAAAAGGCTTAACCAAGTTGGCATTAATAGATTCCAATTGGAAAAGAGTCTCGTTGACAACTATCCAACCTGGCAAATTGGCAATGGGTATGACTTCTTTTTCCTTAATTGCCCAGGTCTCCTCCTCCGTGCCCAATCTTAATTTATATTCAACATTAGATTCATTTTTCCGAAAGAACAAGTAAGGTTTGAGGATTTCATTAGCTATTTTAAGTTGAAAATCTTTGGCTAACACTCTTCTATTTAGGCCTAAAAACAACATAAAATTTCCTTTCACCAATTTGGGTAAAAGTTCACCCATACTTTTATCTACAGCTGAAGTGACTTTTTTCCAAACCACCCTATCGGAAGCAAAATCAATTAGCGTTGCATTCTTTTTCTTTTTAGTATCTAAATTTTTGAGCAATTGATTGGGATCAAGTTGCTCAATCAGATTAAAAATAGCTATTAAATCCTGAGTGAGATCAATATCAAAAGCGGAAATGGTATGGGAAAAAGCTTTCTGGCGAACGTGCATAGGAAGGCCATTTTCATCTTTTGAAATAATGAATGCCTCGGGCAAATAAAACTTTTTTTCGTATAGATAGAAATTGAAAACTAACTCATTACACTCGTTTTCCTCAGGCCTCATTTATTTTTTTAAATTTTAGACAAAAGGTAAAGTTAAAGAAATCAGATCTTACCTATTGGCAAAAATTTTGTGAAATTTTTTCAACAAGTACCTCCGCATGCCCCTTTAGGGATTCAAAGGACCAGCCAGCTATATGTGGGGATAAAACGGTTTTTTCTGATTGGATTAAATAATCAAGGGGGGCGGGATTGCCCATGGATTTAAGTGCAGAGAAAGAGCCGTCTTCGTATTCTAACACATCTAAGGCTGCACCCAAAATCTTTCCGGAGGACAATCCTTCCACGAGATGTTCAGTGCATAGTACACTTCCTCGTGCGGCATTAATCACATAAATAGATTTATGAAAAGATTCCAAAAAATTTCGATTTATGAAGTAGTGATTCGAAGGTAGGTAGGGAATATGAATAGCAAGTATATCGGTTTCCCGAAAAAAGGTATTCAAATCCACTCGACTAGCATATTTATCACCGTAATTCTTTAAGTACTTATCATAGGTGATACAATTAGTCTCTAATCCGGTTAATTTACGAGCTAACGATTTCCCCATATTACCATATCCAAGAATACCTACCGTCTTACCTTTAAGCTCGGTACCTCTATTACCTTCACGAATCCATTTACCAGATCGCACTTGACGATCGGCCCTGCCCAAATGATTCATCAGCATTAAGATAAGACCTAAGGTATGTTCTCCTACTGTATCGGCACTTCCCTCAGGAGAAGTTAAAACTTTAATATGATTATCATGTGCGTATGAAAGATCGATATGTTCTGTTCCTACTCCTGACCGGGCGATAAATTGAAGATGGGGACACTCTATTAAGAAGTTTTTGTCCAACTGAAACCTACTGCGCCCAACTAATCCGAATGCGTCCCTTAAATCCATTTTCATAAAATCGAAAGTGCTCTTGGAATGGTCTTTACATTCAAAGCCTAAAGCTGTTAGAAGCTCTGGCATGATGGGATGAGTATCATCGTAAAAAATAACAGTTCTCTTCGGCATAATTAAAATTAGAAACCTTCTGAACCGGGAATCGCTATTACTTCATCACTAAATCTAGACTTTTCCGGAAATTGACCCGATTCTAAAAAGGGTACCAACAAATGAGTTATTTTTTCGAATTCAATTAAAAAGCCATCATGCCCATATCTACTATCAATAATATGAAAAGAGGCTTCTGGAATAAAAGCTGCAATAGTATTTTGTTCACTCAAGGGAAATAGAATATCTGTTCTTATACCTATAACTACTGTTTTTGCTTTTATTTTGGAAAGTGCTATTTCGAGTCCACCCCTACCTCTTCCTAGGTTATGACTATCCATGGCTTTGCTCAATACCAAGTAAGAATATGGATTGAACCGCTTACTTAATTTTTGACCTTGATAATTCTGATATGATGCGGCTTTAAATTGGTCAATTTTATCTTCTGTTTCGTTTTGCGTGTGAGAAAAGGTATGATAATTTCGGTAAGAAAGCATTCCAATAGCTCTAGCAGCTTCGAGTCCTTTAGATAAAACTTCTGGATCATTAGAAATCATGCCTGTTTGAATCGCCATACGTTGGGCTTCATTAAAAGCAATACCCCATGGGGAATGTACTGCATTAGTAGCCAATAAAGCCAATTTTTTGATGAGGGAGGGTTGCAAATAGGCCCATTCAAGCATTTGCTGCCCTCCCATAGATCCGCCGATTGCTAATTGAATGGCTTCAATTCCCAAATATTTTCTCAAAAGATCATGTACCATTGCCATATCCCTAATGGTGATGAGAGGGAAATTGGCACCATAAATTTCACCTGTTAAAGGATTGATAGAACCCGGACCGGTGGTCCCGTAGCAACTTCCTAACATATTGGCACACACAATGAACCATTTACTGGAATCTAATAGTTGATTGGGACCAAATAGGCCCTTCCACCAAATATCCGCTTCGGCATTACCTGTTAATGCATGTCCAATCCAAATCACATTATCTCTGTTGGCATTGAGATGCCCATAGGTTTGGTATGCTATTTCTAAGCTAGGCAAAACAGTGCCGGATTCCAGAATAAGTGTTTCCTTTAGGGATAAAATATGGGTCATTAAACTGTGAATTATGATTTATTGGGCAAGTTTTGCAAATGCTTGCTCAAAATCATTTATAATATCGTCAATGTGTTCAATTCCTACAGATACTCTAAGCAAGTTGGGAAGCACCCCTGCTGCAATCTGTTCTGATTCTGATAGCTGTTGATGAGTAGTTGCTGAAGGTTGAATAATTAAAGTCTTAGCATCTCCCACATTTGCCAAATGAGATATGAGCAACAAATTATTCGTCATTTCAGTGGCTCGGGCTCTATTTCCTTTAAGTGTAAAAGACAATACTCCACCAAAACCATTCTTTAAGTATTTTTGAGCTAAATGGTGCTTTGGATGACTTTTTAATCCAGGATAAAAAACCTGCTCTACTTCTGGGTGCTTTTCCAACCATTCCGCCAAAGCAAGGGCATTTTCCGTCGTTCTTTGAACCCTTAATGATAGCGTTTCAAGTCCTTGAAGCAACAAAAAAGAATTAAAAGGACTTAATGCAGGGCCGAAATCTCTTAACCCTTCTACCCTGGCACGAATAATAAAAGCGATATTTCCAAAAGGGCCATCCGAGCCAAAAATCTCCCAGAATTTTAATCCATGATAGCCCTCACTTGGCTCTGTAAATTGAGGAAATTTACCATTCCCCCAATTATAATTTCCACCGTCGACAATGACCCCGCCAATAGAAGTTCCATGACCACCAATCCATTTAGTTGCTGACTCTACCACTATATTCGCTCCATGTTCAATTGGTCGGCACAGAAACCCCCCTGCACCGAAAGTATTATCTACCACCAAAGGAATATCGTGCTTTCTTGCAATTTGAGCTAATCCTCCAAAATCAGGAACATTGAATCTAGGATTAGAAATAGTCTCACAGTAAATAGCCTTAGTATTTTGATCTATTAGCGCTTCAAAACTATCAGGAGTATCGTCTTTAGTAAATCTTACCTCTATACCCAACCTTTTAAAAGCAACTTTGAATTGATTATACGTTCCCCCATATAAATTGGAGCTAGAGACAAAATTATCTCCCGCCTCCAGGATGTTATTTAAGGCGATAAACTGTGCTGCCTGTCCAGAACTTACTGCTAGAGCAGCTACCCCTCCTTCCAAAGCAGCAACCCTTTTTTCAAAGGCGTCTGAGGTTGGATTCATTATTCTGGTATAAATATTACCAAATTCCTTTAAGGCAAATAAATTAGCGCCATGTTCCGCATCTTTAAAAGTATATGAAGTGGTTTGATATATTGGTACCGCTCTAGATCGAGTAGTACTTTCTACTTCCTCTTGACCTGCATGTAGTTGCAGGGTTTCGAATTTCCAGTTTTTATTAGACATTTTTTATGAATTTATGGTTATTAAAATAGAGTCAACCTCGCCGGCTGATCGACCCAATTTCACTAGTGCCAAGTACTAACAACAGATTTTAGAATTAACTATTTTCAGTTGTACAATAAGCGATAAAAAACCTTTAGAAAAATCTTTTTGCATAGTCTAGATTTTATAGTTCCAAAAAATCTTCCAAAATGGAAGTTTGGTGGGAATTGGCACCTTTCGAAATTATCGCGGTTGCCAGGGTTTCACAGAGCCCAATCTCTCAACCCTTCTTTATAAAATCACGTCTCTAGGAGAAATGATATTCAAATATATATAACTATTAGCTTTTTATTCAAATTAAAATCCTTTTTTTTGATAAAATTTTAATCAAATGAAAATAAAACTTAC
>CALAZP010000178.1 GCA_937926355.1 uncultured Saprospirales bacterium | reverse complement strand
TATATGATTTAGGTGGAGGTACATTCGATATTTCCATTTTGGAACTTGGTGATGGAGTCTTTGAGGTAAAATCTACAAATGGAGATACCCATCTGGGAGGTGATGATTTCGATAGAATTTTAATTGATTTTCTTGCTGATACTTTTAAAGCCCAAGAAAATATTGATTTACGCAAAGATCCTATGGCTTTGCAGCGTTTGAAAGAAGCTGCCGAAAAAGCTAAAATTGAATTGTCTGCATCAAGTGAAACGGAGGTAAACTTACCTTATATCACGGCCGTTGATGGGGTTCCTAAGCACTTAGTAGTAAAAATCAGTCGTTCTAAATTTGAACAGTTGGCGGATAAATTAGTAGAGAGAACGCTAGAACCTTGTAGATTGGCATTAAAAGATGCTGGTTTAGATAAGTCAGATATTGATGAAATCATTTTAGTTGGAGGTTCTACTAGAATTCCAAGAATCCAACAAGCAGTTGAAGAGTTCTTTGGAAGAAAGCCTAATAAGGGTGTTAACCCTGATGAAGTCGTTGCCGTTGGTGCTGCCATTCAAGGTGGAGTCTTAAGCGGTGATGTACAAGATGTATTGTTACTAGATGTTACTCCATTATCTTTGGGAATAGAAACTATGGGTGGAGTATATGATGTGGTTATAGAATCTAATTCTACCATCCCAACTAAAAAATCAAAAACTTATTCTACTGCTGCAGATAATCAACCTAGTGTAGAGATTCATATTCTGCAAGGTGAAAGACCAATGGCAAAGGATAATAGAACGGTTGGTAAATTTATTCTAGACGGAATTCCACCTGCACCTCGAGGGTTACCTCAGATTGAAGTTATTTTTGATATGGATGCCAATGGAATTCTCAATGTTTCTGCCAAGGATAAAGGCACAGGTAAAGAGCAAAAAATCAGGATTGAAGCCTCTACTGGTTTGTCGAAAGAAGAAATCGAAAAAATGAAGGCAGAGGCAGCTGCAAATGCGGATACAGATAAGGCCGCTAAAGAAAAGGCTGATGCTATAAATGCTGCTGATACTTTGATTTTCCAAACCGAAAAACAAATGAGCGAGTTTGGTGATAAAGTTCCTGCTGATAAAAAAACTGCAATTGAAGAGGCATTGGGCAAATTGAAAACAGCACATCAATCTCAGGATACCGCAGCTATTGAAACGGCAACCAAAGAACTTAACGATGCATGGGCAGCTGCTAGCGAAGATATATATAAAGCTTCTCAGGAAGCTGGAGCAGGTCAAGCTGGTCCAGATGCTTCTGCTGATGCAGCGGGTGGAGAAAATGCTTCCGGAGCAGAAGATGTGACAGATGTAGAATACGAGGAAGTGGACGATAAAAAGTAAAACAACTTTTGGTCTCATAAAATTAAGCCGCAGAGTTTTCTTTGCGGCTTTTTTTATATTTGACTTTCTGCAGTGTGCTTCTAAGTCATTTTGAATGTGCAAAAAATTATTCTATTCCTATACTTTAATTGCTGTTTGTATTTCAGCAGTCCCGGTTTGGACTTCAGCTCAATCAGGTATTTGCACCGGGAGTTTAGGTGAAAATATATTTCTTGATGGCAATTTTGGTTCGGGTACACCTAATACCTTAATTCAGGATCCTAAAATAGCTCCTGGATATCGATATGTTACTAACCGTCCACCTGGTGATGGAGAGTATACCATCACGAATAATTCCAATTTAATACCTGGTTTATTTGGTACCTGGTTGGGAATTGGAGACAATAGCGGTGATCCTAATGGGTATTATATGTTGGTCAACGCCGATTATAATCCTGGTATTTTTTATTCAAAAAAAATTACTGGGCTTTGTGAAGATACCAAATATGAATTTTCAGCAGATGTACTGAATATAGTAAAAACTCCAGTTACCAATCACATTTTACCAAATGTTTCCTTTCTAATAGATGAGGTTGAGATGTTTACCACCGGTGGCGTACCACAAAATGAAAAATGGAATAATTTCGGATTTACCTTCATTACAGGGCCTGATCAAACTGAGCTTGAATTAACCTTAAGGAATAATGCACCTGGTGGAATTGGGAATGATCTAGCTATTGATAATATTACTTTCAGACCATGTGGTCCCGATGCGTATATTCTGCTTGAAGGAGAAACTGATATCGTGCTTTCTTCCACCATTTCTAGTTTATGTGAAGATGGAAATCCACTAACACTGTCCTTAGTATTAGTGGGAAACGAATATGATGACCCAGTATATCAGTGGCAAGAAAGTACAGATGGAGGATTTACATGGATAGATATTCCTGGAGCCAATGATACTACATTTGTTCACGACAAATTCAGATCTGGATTTTATCATTATCGATTTTTGGTAGCCAATTCAATGGATAATCTTCAGAATTCAAAATGTAGGATTATTTCAACCGTTAAAATTTTAGAAGTAGTACCTAAATTTATCTCAGTAATTGATACCGTTTGCCAAGGAAATGCGAGTTTTATAAGCAATAATGGATATTATCAAACCGGAATTTATACTGATTCCTTGATTTCTTCTTTGGGGTGTGATAGTATTGTAACGTTGAATTTAACAGTAATGGAGGACCTTGAAATGAAAGCGAACCTATTAGTTTCCGATCCTATTTGTGCTGGTGATTCTAAAGGGGCTATTCAAGTTAAATCGATTCAAAATGGTTATCCTCCGATTTCTCTTGAATTGATTGGAGTGGGAGCTAGTATTACCAATGCTGGGTTATTTGCTAGTCTTCAAGCCGATTCTTATCAACTTTTTGGAACAGATTATTTTGGCTGTACAATAGATACCTTAATTGAATTGGTGGACCCTGAACCATTGATGATTACCCTTGAAGATTCAGTTCAAGTTCTATTAGGGGATCTAGTTCGTGAAACTATACAGTCTAATTATCCTTTGACCTCTGTTATCATTGATTCCGATACAGATATTCTTGAATGTAATTTTGATTGTTCGGTATTAGAGGGAATTCCAAATAAATCACATCTAATCAATATGTCCTTTGTTTCAGACTTGGGTTGTCAAGTGAATAAAAGCATATATCTGGATGTTCTAACTTCAAGGCGAGTGTATATTGCAAATGCCTTTTCTCCCAATGGAGATGGAGTCAATGATCTATTTTATATTCAAGGCCATATTCCCAACATTTCAAGTATTAGAAATTTAGCCATATTCGATAGGTGGGGATCAAAAGTTTTTGAGCGTTTCAATTTCCTTCCCAATGATTCAAATTCGGGTTGGGATGGAACTTACAAAGGAAAGGATTCGGAAGAAGACACCTATATTTTTGTTGCTGAGATAGAATTTTTAGATGAGTTTATCGGTACTTACACTGGAGAAGTCCATTTAGTTAGATAATAAAAAGTTCTCTTGTATTCAATTAGGAAAGTCAATAACTACTAATTATGTTGAAATATATTATAGCCTTTTTGTTGGGTTGGGGATGGACAGTTTGTAAAGCCCAACCTGAAACAGAAATAAGAATCAACCTTCAAGGGTATCCCACAGATGCTTCAAAAAAAGTACTTATACTTTCCAAAAAAGCCCTTAATACCCCTCAGCTGGATTTGGTATCAGCCAATGATAATTCGATAAGTGCTACTTTTACTAGTAAAAAATCTAATTCTGCTTGGGAACCATTTCCTTTTACCTATGAAATTGATTTTTCCCCATTTAACAGCAGAGGTAAATATTTTTTTCAATTAAAAAATACGGATATCAATAGTCAGGTATTCTCTATAGGTCCATATCCTGCATGGCAAAACGATGTGATTTCCTTTATCAGAACTCAACGTTGTGGCTATAATCCTTATGTAAAGGAGTTTTGTCATCAATTAGATGGCCTTAGCTTTTTTGGCCATCGACCTGATTCAACTAGGATTGATGCCACTGGGGGATGGCATGATGCAGGAGATCAACTTAAATATCTGATAACAGGAAGTAATACTACCGCCAGAATGTTGATGACCTTTCAAATGGGGTCTATATCATTTTTAGATACACATGATGCCAGAGGGATGGAAGGAAGTAACGGTTTACCAGATATTTTAGATGAAGCTAAATGGGGCTTGGAATGGATTCTCAAATTGCATCCTGGCCCTAATGAACTGTACCACCAAGTAGCTGATGATAGAGATCACAGAGGATTTAAGTTGCCCCACGAAGAAAATGCAGACTATGGCTGGGGACCAAATAAATTCAGACCAGTTTATTTTGCAACCGGGGAGCCACAAGGTCTTTCTAAATACAAAAGTAAAGCTACAGGGATAGCAAATTTAGCCGGTAGATCTGCAGCGACACTTGTATTAGGTTATGAGGTGTTTCATAAGATTTCAGGTTATGAGGATTTTGCTCAAGTATGCTTGAGAGCTGCTTTTGAATTATACGAAATGGGTAAGGCGAAGGAAGGGTATCAACAAGGAAATAGTTTTGGAGCTCCCTATAGATATGAAGAAAATACTTGGGCAGACGATATGGAGTGGGCAGCTGCACTGCTTTATAAGGTGACCCAAAAAAAATCGTATTTAGAAGATGCCAGGAGATATGCTGGAATTATCAAAGCTTGGTCCTGGATGGAGCGAGATTCCGCAAGACACTATGAAATGTATCCTTATGTGAATATGGGACATTACGTGCTTTGGCAGGTAGGAACAGATGACGACAAAAAAATGACTATAGAATTTTACAAACAAAATTTGGAAAATATTCAGCGACGAGCAAATTCAAATCCATATGGAGTTGGTCACCTCTTTATTTGGTGTTCCAATAATTTAGCTAGCGCGGTAGCTACTCAAGCCATGCTGTATGAACAAATGAGTGGTTCATCAGAATATCGGGATTTAATGATGAACCACATTAACTGGCTTTTGGGATTAAACCCTTGGAATTCTAGCATGATTACTGAAATTCCAGAAGGGGCAGATTCCCCACTAGATGTTCACATGCCCTTTTGGAGAATTCTAGGTCAACCCATTAAAGGAAGTTTGGTCGATGGACCTCTTTGGACCAGTATTCATGATAATATGCTAGCCATAACGCTTTCAGAACCTGATGAATATGCCCATCTGCAACCCACCCATATCAAATATTGGGACGATTGGGCAGATTACTCTACCAATGAACCTACTTTGGATGGTTCGGCGGAATTATTGATGATTCTAACCTTTTTAAATCGTGAATAAAGGGTGGCTCCTAGTATCTTTTTTGATGGTTTGGCCCTATTTCATTAAAAGCCAAACCTTTTGGGATCAACATGGGGCAATTATCCAATCAGACAACTCCCTCCCTAATATATATTTATGTTTTACCGGTCATGACTATGCAGATGGTTTCGAATTGGTGCTTTCAGTTTTAGATTCCTTTGCTATAAAGGCTTCCTTTTTTTTAACAGGAGATTTTATAAGGAACCAGCCAAAATTGACTCAAAGTATTATTGATCAAAAGCACTATTTAGGCATTCACTCTGACCAACATTTATTGTACAATGATTGGGAAGATAGAAATATTTTACTAATAGCACCTGAACTCATAAAAGAGGATATAGAAAACAATTTAGCCGAATTAGCTGAGTTCGGTGTATTTTACGCTCCAATTTGGATGCCTCCCTACGAATGGTATAATAAACAGGTGACCGAGATAGCGCTTGAATTGGGCTTAACTGCGGTTAATTTTTCACCGGGAACAAGATCCAACGCTGATTATACCACCCCTAAAATGAAAAATTATTTATCATCTGAAGATATCTATCAGTCAATAATTAGTTTTGAAGAAAAGGAGGGAATGAATGGGTTTCACCTTTTGATTCATCCAGGGGTTAGTCCTGACCGAGTAGATAAATTTTATTATCGTTTATCAGAATTAATTGAATATTTAAAAAGTAAAGGATATCGATTCCAATCATTTAGAGATTATTTAATTCCAAAAAATGACTGAATTTGAGAAAATGTTGGCAGGTGAAAATTACAATTCTCGAGATCCTGAGCTATTAGCAATTTATCACCGCTCAAAGGCTTTAATGAAAGATTTCCAACTCCTAGATACGGAGGACTTGGATAACAAAAAAGCTTTATTGAAGAAGATTTTCGGAAAGATTGGACCACATGTTTGGGTAGAAGCCCCATTTTATATTGATTATGGAATAAATATTGAGATTGGAGACCATTCTTTTATACATACTAATTCCGTTTTTTTAGATAGTAATAAAATCACCATCGGTAAAAATGCCTTAATAGGTCCAGGGGTTCATTTTTATACGGCTGGACATCCTTTGCAATCAAAAGAGAGGATTGTCGAAAAGAATGGCGAGATAAGCTATCTGACTCATAGTCAACCTATATATATTGGGGATGATGTTTGGATTGGTGGGAATTCATGTATTATGCCTGGTGTTCAAATTGGAAATGGAGTTACTATTGGTGCTGGGAGTGTGGTTACTCAAAATATTCCCGATAAGGTCTTGGCTTTCGGAAACCCATGCAAAATAATCAGGAAGCTCAACTAAATTTTGATTTTTAATCAGTTTATTTTGCTGCCCGACGAATGAATGAAAACCATTTAATGTTATTTCTTATATTGATACTCAGCAGCAGACAAATGTTTGTTGGTATTAATTTCCTCACTAGTAAAAAATTAGAATATGACTAAAGCCTATTTCTTTTCATTTTTTATAGTCGTATTCATTTTTCA
>CALAZP010000177.1 GCA_937926355.1 uncultured Saprospirales bacterium | reverse complement strand
CAACATACTTCCATGCCCCGCGGATAGGACAAAGCGATCTCGATTAAACCACTGAGGTTGTCCCGGGTGATGTCGTAAGTGATTGTTCCACAAAACTGCAGCGACATCAGCCATTCCTAAAGGCAATCCCGGATGGCCAGATTTAGCTGCCTCCACCCCGTCTATAGACAAACCTCTGATGGTTTGTGACAATGTTTTTATTAGTTGTTGATCCAAAACAAAAAGCTTAAAAATTAAAAAAAGTAAATGTAATAAAATTAGTGGTGGGTTTGATTTTTTCGCATTCTAATCGGCCCGTACCATAGCCAAAAACCAGTGATGGTAAAAACCAATAGTGCCAGCCCAGCTACTGTGGTATAGACGAGTTTGAATAAATCACCTGGAATATTAAATACCTTATCAATATAGGAGCCATCGTGTAGGTTCTCGATAAAATCAGCTCTCCGCTTTTCGATTTGTAATAAAGCCCCAGTAGCTCCATCCAGATGGATAGCCGTGTAGTGTTGGTCAAAAACAAACTTCACCAGCCCCTTTTCATGGCGCACATCAATTCTGTTTAATGTGGTATCGTACTCCTCCCCTACATTTTCCCGAAGGGATGCTATCGCTCTGGAATGTAAGTCATCCAATTCCATCCATTGACTTAAATCGCTGGTCGTTCCTCTAATGTCCTTCGCCATAAGATACCCGCCGCTATCCTTTTTCCAGCCGAGGAGTAACCCTGTAATGGAAACTATAAAAAACAAAAGGAAAAGGGATGCCCCGGTGATTCTGTGAATCTTCCGAAACCACCTCAATATTTTTGCCTGTTGTTTTCTCTTGCGGTCCTTCATTTCTAAAATTGGGTATCTTTAACCTAATATTTTCGCAAATATACCAAGTTCAACATTCGAACATGAAGTTCCTACGAGCCTTGTATCATTTTTTTTTGTCGCTCCTCCAAAAGTTGTTGTTTGACTACCGCACTCAGTTAAAACCGCGCTATGGTCATGGCCGCTCCGCCCATCCTTTATTGCTTCAGCTTATCGAAAAACAGCACGACATTTATGCTGGTTGGATGAATAAAGCGCTTCCACATCTGTCTCAATTTCAATCCCTTTCACTGCATCCTTCCCCTGACCAAAAGAATCAAAAGCCCTATTGGATCAATGGATTTTTACCCGGTCTGGATATCATTATGCTGTACACCATGCTGGTAGATCTGCAACCCAAAAAATATGTAGAAATTGGTTCCGGCAATTCCACTCGAGTAGCACATTGGGCAAAATCTCAAGCTCAGCTAGAAATGCAGATTATCGCTATTGACCCTGAACCAAGATTAGAAATCGAAAGTTTAACGAACACCTTATACAAAGTGCCTTTGGAAAATTTTGCCCTGGATCAACTTCCTTCATTAGAATCGGGCGACGTGGTCTTTGTAGATAACTCTCACAGAATATTGCCTAATTCCGATGCTTCGGTTTTCTTCCTGGAATGGTTGCCTCGGTTGCCTAAAGGAGTCATTGTTCAAATTCACGATGTGTATTGGCCATACGATTACCCCGATTTTATGTGCCGTCGATTATATTCCGAGCAATATGGATTGGCTATTGCGCTCCTTTCCAATCCCGAAAAGTACAAAGTCATCATGCCCAATTATTATATCAGTCAGCAAAAGGAGCTGTACGCGGAGATGGATGCATTTTGGAACGATTTGGATCCCAAGGGGCAGATCGAACGACACGGGGGTTCTTTTTGGTTTACCATTCAATAATTTTTGACTATCCCTTCGGGAAAACAGCTGCTTCACTATGAAAAATCCTTTCTTAAAAACCTTTCTGTAAAAATATTTTTTCCAAATAAGGACTGTTTATCAGCTAGTTATGATTTTTTTTTGCCCCATCTATTGCTATTTGTAGTTGATATCATTATTTTTGTGCCTGCTTTGTAAAAAGGGTCTATCCCGTTAGGTTTACAAAGCGCTGAATTAATAAAAAAACATAAATGAATACATTAAGTTACAAAACCAAATCAGCCA
>CALAZP010000176.1 GCA_937926355.1 uncultured Saprospirales bacterium | reverse complement strand
GATAATATTAGAAAATATTTATTAGTAGCCTTAAGAAGAAAAATATTTTTCCTCATCAATAAGGATGAAAAAAAAATGAGTTCGTACGAGCCCGTAGAAAATGAATTGCCAATTATTGACTCTCCAGAATCTCAATTAATAAACTGGCAAACCTCAGAACAAAGAGATTCGGATATAAAAAAAGCAATAGATAACTTAAGCCTTCGGCAAAAAGAGATCATTCACCTTAAATACAGTTTGGGACTAGACAACAAAACTATCAGTGAAATTATGGGCTTGAGTTATCAATCCACCAGAAACCTGCTGGCCACTTCCGTAAAAAACCTAAAAAATTTACTCCATTTTTTAATTTTCTTATGGTCAGCATGGGTACAAAAGATAATATTTTAACTTATTGTTAAGAAATGCAAAGAGAAAAATATATAAATGTTACACCTGAAAGTCTGATTGAGGATGAGCTCTTTCTGGATTGGGTTTTACGCCAACAACCCGAAGCCAAAATGTTTTGGGAGGAATTGATACAAAACCATCCAAACGAGGAAAAAGCTATCCTAAAGGCTAAAGATTTCGTTCTATCACTAAATCACTCTTTATCTAAGGAATCTATAAGACCGTTAAACCCTGATGAATTATGGGAAAAAATTAACGCAAAAACCCAATCCAAAATCAGATTTTTTATCCCATCCAAATGGATGGTTGCTGCTGGCATGCTGTTCATTTTAAGTATCTTTTTTCTTTTCCCGAAGGGATCAAAAATTATAAAAACTGAGAAGGGGGAAATAGCACAAATTGAACTACCTGATGCTTCCCAAGTACTGATCAATTCAGCTTCTCAAATATCTTATTCTGATCGACAGTGGAAAGAAGAAAAAACCGTTCACCTAGAAGGAGAAGCTTATTTTGAAGTAATCAAAGGACAAAAATTCACAGTGACCACTCCTCATGGAAGTATTGCAGTACTCGGTACTTCCTTTAATATTCATGCTCGAAATGACTTCACTATGGTGGATTGCTTCTCGGGAAGAGTTGCCGTAATCGATCAGGAAGGAAATAGGTCAATCATCCTACCCGGTCAAAAAATCATTGTAGATTACACCGGTTTATCAGAAGTTGAAATGGTCAGAAATCAGGAGAACGTTTTGGCTTGGAGATCAGGCATGGTCTATCTTCGGGAATCCACCCTCAAATCTGCTATTCAAGAACTACAATGGTATTTTCCTGTCGAAATTCAAGCTAGCGATGCTATTTTATCCCGACCAATAGAAGGATTTTTTAAAACCTCTCATCTTGACAGTGCCCTTTTTCAAATAACTATGCCGTTAAATCTGGAATTTGAAAAATTATCTAATGGGATCATCCTGATAAAGGAAAAATAATTGAAATCATATGATTTCTAAAAAATTGATAGCTTTCTTTTTTTGTTTTTCGCTTTGCCTTACTTCTGTTTGGAATCAGACCAATGGCTCTATAATTTCATTACAAGATGGGCTTGAGGACCTTTCGTCCCTGCATGATATTCATTTTGCCTATGATCCTCAAGGAATATCTCAACTAAAAGTAGGGAAAAGCATCCTTAATGTTGATCTGAACACCGCGCTAGAACTGATCAATCAGTACTTGCCTATCACTTTTAATAAAGTAGATGAAAAACACATCTTGGTAATAAAACAATCTCAGTTTCAAATTACAGGTAAAGTCTTCGATCAAAATACGGGCATGCCATTGCCTTATGCATCTATCTATGTGGATGGTACTGGATTAGGAACGGAAACCAATAAAAACGGGGAGTTTAATTTATTGCTACCGGATTCTCTTTACGACAGCCAATTGCAAATTAGGTATCTTGGATACCAAACTAAAAGCATTTCTCCATTTGAGATACATCAAGTACATCAGCTCCAACCTACAGATAATGAAATAACTGCTATAGAAATTGAGGCCACTACCCATCCGATTGAAAATTTAGATCAAACTGGCAATTATGCTATCTCCAAAGAATTGGCCCCAACCTATGGAATAACCTTAGATCCGATTAAACAATTACAATTATTACCGGGAATAAGTGCTAATGAAGACTTTTCAGCAGGACTTAATATCAGAGGAAGTTCTAATAGCGACAACCTGATTGTACTGAACGGAATTAACTTGTACAATGTAGATCATTTCTATGGAATTATTTCGGCTATTCAGAGCAGTAGTGTGGACACCTTTACTCTTTATAAAAATAGTTTTCCCGTTCAATATGGTGGGGCCACAGGAGGCGTGCTTAATATGACAAGTCGTCCAGCTAAAGATGAAATACAAGGAAAAATAAACCTTTCTTTATTGGAAGGGGCGGTAAA
>CALAZP010000175.1 GCA_937926355.1 uncultured Saprospirales bacterium | reverse complement strand
ATGCTTTAGGTGCTTATCACTTGATGTCCCAAGCTTTAATGAGTTTGGAGCAAAAAGGAGTTTCAATAACTGAAGCAGAAAAAGAAGCGGCATGCGCGGCTATTTTATTGCATGATATTGGACATGGCCCTTTTTCTCATACTCTGGAAAAAAACCTTATTGGTGTTTCACACGAAGTCCTTTCTGCCCTATTTATGGAGTCCCTAAATAAAACATTTGATGGAAAGTTGGATTTGGCAATTTCAATTTTTAACGGCAGTTACCATAAAACCTTTTTACATCAGTTGATTGGTGGACAGCTAGATATGGATAGGATGGACTACTTAAATAGGGACAGTTACTTCACTGGAGTCCACGAAGGGGTAATCGGGTATGATCGGATAATAAAAATGCTCAACGTGGTGGACAATCAATTGGTCGTAGAGGAGAAAGGAATTTATTCTGTTGAAAAATTTTTGATTGCTCGAAGACTGATGTATTGGCAAGTATATCTTCATAAAACGGTAGTTTCCGCTGAGAAAATGTTGGTTTTGGTATTAAAGCGAGCCCGAGAACTCATGAATAACGAACCTAATTCCATTCAGGCTTCCTCTCATTTATTGTTTTTTCTTAAGCATTCCGTCACTGCTGAAACCATAAAGAATCAGGAAGATTTGTTTTTAATGAAATTTGCTAGTTTAGACGATACCGATATAGTATCGGCGTTAAAAAATTGGTCTGAGCACCCAGATTTTCTTCTACGCTTCCTTTCTAATAGTTTACTTAACCGGCAGCTTTTTAAGACCGAATTTCAGAATGAACCTATTTCGGCTGACAGGATGGCCCTAGTGGAAAATCAATTATTAAAAGCCCTACCTGAAGGATCCTCTGTGGACCCCCAATTTTTAATAGTAGCGGGAAGTGAAACCAATACCGCTTATTGGCCCAATAAAGAAGAAATTTTGATCTTGCATAAAAATGGTGAAATCCATCCTATGTCTTCAGCTCAGGATTACATCCTTTCTTCCCGCTCTTTTACCAAATATTATCTTTGCTATCCAAAATTCATTCCGGCAGATGCTTAAGGCTTTTAATTCTAATCAAATATTAAATTCTCTTTTTTATCTCCTTCTCATCCCTATCTTCTTAGTGGATGATTACATTAGGGATGATGAAATACTTCTAAAATTACTTACTGCATTGGTGGTATTTCTTCAGAGTTTTTATGTCAATTATCTCATTCAAAAACACAGACTATATAAAACGCCCAATCAATTAGCTGGATTGATGGTTGTACTTTTACTCTTCACTATTCCTGAGGCTGTCCTTTTCTCCCCATTTATCATTGCGAATTGTTTCACTTTGCTATCCATAGGAATGATTCTAGACACCGATAGACTTGGAGCCGCTCCCCAGAAGTTTTTCAATATGGGCTTAGTTTTCGGAATAGGTGTTTTTATTTACCCGCCTAACATCATCTTGATCTTTTCTTTATTTGCCGGATTAAATCTATTGAGGCCTTTTTCCCTTCGGGAAATTTTACAAGTACTATCAGCTCTTCTGATGGAAATTTTCCTGGTTGGTGTTTTCCATTTTTCCACCGATTCCATGAGTGAATATGATCTATTGAATAGTGTCAACCATTTTTCTTTGATACATTTTTCAGGAGATTTTGATGCGTTCAAAAGTATCTTCTTGGGATTATTCCTATTCTTTGTTTTGATTGCATATAGAGCCTATAGAAGGAAAAAACCGATGCAGATTCAAAGAAAAATTAGTGTCTTTTATTTTTGGGCTTTACTATCTTTTCTGCCGGCATTAATAGATGGGCCGTTTGTTTACCAAAAATGGCAATTGATGGTTGTTCCGGTTGGAATTTTAACTGGAATAAGGCTTTCAGATATTCCACCTAAAATAGCATCGGTTGTATTCTGGTTGATATTCGTGATTTCGATAACTTTTAATTATTTCGAAATGTTTAATTTTGGAGTTCTAAAATAAAAACCTACCTCATGAAATTTGGAGTTGTTGTTTTCCCCGGATCCAACTGTGATGATGATATGGTTCATGTATTAAGAACCGTAACTGGAGCGCAAGTTGAAAAAATTTGGCATAAAACGGCAGATCTTTCAGGGTATTCTGCAAGTGACTGTATCGTACTACCCGGTGGATTTTCTTTTGGAGACTATTTAAGATCGGGTGCTATTGCCAGGTATTCGCCTATCATGCAAGCTGTTATTACTTTTGCAGATAAAGGTGGATTGGTGGTAGGAATTTGTAATGGTTTCCAAATTTTATGTGAAGCGGGATTACTTCCAGGGGTCTTATTGAGAAATCTAAATGAAAAGTTTATTTGCAAAAATGTGACCATCAAGGTAGAGAACTCCAATACTCCTTTTACCAATAGAACTCCCCAAGGAAAGGTACTAACCATACCGATTGCCCATGCTGAAGGTAGGTTTTTTGCTCCAGATGAGGTTCTCAAAGAAATTGAAAATAACAATCAGGTATTATTTAGGTATTGTGATGAAGAAGGCCAGCTTCACGAAGATGCCAACCCCAATGGTTCCATTAATCATATTGCAGGAATATGCAATGCGAATAAAAACGTCTTTGGTATGATGCCACATCCAGAACGAGCTGCTGAGGAAATTCTTGGAAACGAAGATGGGCGATCGTTATTTGAATCCTTATTCCATCAACAACCTGCTTTGGCCAACATTTAATCAAAAAGTTTTAATGTCTATTACTATGAGATGGATATATGCTATTGCGTTAATGATTTACTCATTTTCTATGAGTGCTCAAATATATAATCCAGTACAATGGGAGTTTGAATTCCAAAAAATTGATGATAGTAATTATCTCTTAATTTATTCTGCTACTATAGAAGAAGGTTGGAAGGTCTATTCCCAATATTTGGAAACTGACGATGGACCGGTAAGAACAGGAATTTATTACGATGAAGCTTCACATTATATTCTGGAAGGTAAAGGGATAGAAACTGGTCATAAAAAAGAAGGCTATGACCCTGTTTTCGATATGAATGTTATTTCGTTTTCAGAGGAAATGATCATTACTCAAGCTATTAAAGTAACGGATCCAGAGCTTCCAATTACAGGATTTTTGGAATTTATGGTATGTGACGATGAAAAATGTCTTCCTCCAGCGGAGGAATATTTTTCTTTTTCTCTTAACGACGCTACTGTTCCTAAGGAGGAAAAAAAAAATGAAGAATCCATAGGGATTGAAGCATCGTCCTATTTTAATTTAAACAAGCCAAATCTTGATGAGCCAATCAACCAGTGTGAGGTGGTATCATCAGTCTCAAATGCTACCAATAAAGATAAGGGGTGGTTAAATATATTTCTTTTAGGACTTATTGGCGGGTTGATTGCCCTTTTGACTCCTTGTGTTTTTCCAATGATTCCATTAACGGTTAGTTATTTCACCAAAAAAGAAGGCAATCAGGCCTCGGGGGTGGGGCAAGCTTTTTTGTATGGCTTTTTCATTTTATTGGTCTATCTGGTAATTAGTATCCCCTTTCACTTAATGGATAGTATTAATCCTGATATTCTCAATGATATATCCACCAATATCTGGTTAAACATTGGGTTTTTTGTGGTCTTTTTATTTTTTGCCTTTTCATTTTTCGGGTTTTACGAACTCACCTTACCCAGTAAATGGACCAATAAGGCGAATTCTGCTGAAGGGGTAGGAGGCGTGTTGGGAATTTTTTTCATGGCACTAACACTAGCATTGGTTTCATTCAGCTGCACAGGACCTATTTTGGGATCTCTTTTGGCAGGTGCTTTAACGGCAGATGGAGGAGCATGGCAATTAACAGCGGGAATGGCTGGTTTTGGAACGGCATTAGCTCTGCCGTTTGGATTATTCGCCGCTTTCCCAAGTTGGATGAAATCCCTACCTAAATCAGGAGGATGGCTCAATAGTGTAAAAGTGGTTTTAGGTTTTTTAGAATTGGCTTTAGCTTTTAAGTTTCTTTCCAATGCTGATTTGGTGAAAAAATGGGGATTATTAAAAATAGAACCCTTTCTAGCAATTTGGATCGTTATTTTCTTGGGCTTGACGCTATATTTATTTGGTAAAATCAAATTTCCTCATGATAGCCCTCTAAAAAAATTATCAGTTGGCAGATGGGGATTATCCTTTATCTCTTTGGCTTTCACTGTATACTTAATCAGCGGTTTTAGAACGGATCCTCAGACGCAATCTTATCGCCCATTAGGATTGCTCAGTGGCCTGGCACCGCCTGTTTGCTATAGCATTTGGAAACCTTGCGATTGTCCTCAAGACTTCAATTGTTTTAAAGATTTGGAGACGGGATTGGCTTATGCAAAATCAGTTAATAAACCCATTCTTTTAGATTTTACAGGACATGCATGTGTCAACTGCAGAAAAATGGAAGAGCACGTTTGGCCCGAGGAACCCGTATACCGGACCATTAAAGAAGATTACGTGTTAATTTCTCTTTATGTGGACGAAAAAATTGCACTCCCTGAATCCGAGCAGATAATGGTAGAAAAGATTAACGGTGGTCAACGCCAATTAAAAACAGTGGGCAATAAGTGGTCGCATTTTCAGACAGAGTATTTTCAAACTAATGCTCAACCCTATTATGTATTAATGAGTGCAGAAGGCATTCTCTTGACCCCTCCGGTGGGTTATGTGCCTGACGTTGAGGAATACCAAGATTTTTTAGCATGTGGATTACAAGCTTTTGAAACTTTAAAATGATTTATTGATTTCCAATTTCCATTAAATAAAATACCTCAAAAGCAGTATACCACATATAAAGTCCAAAAAAAGGAATCAAAAAAAACTTGGATTCAGGATCGCCATATTGGTTGTAAAATACGACTAACACTCCTGAGATCATCAATTTGATGAACGTCACTCCCATGAGAATATTGGTAAACGTATTCTTATTAGGACTTTGTGCTGCCCTTCTAGCTACAAAAAAAAGCAATAGATTAGTTATGGAAAAAAATCCCACACAAATCCATGAGAATAAGCTAAAGTTTGCAAATAAGTCGAATTCCATTAGCCATCTTACTGTTGCAATGGCAATAATGGTAATCAAAGACCAAATAATAAGAAATTTATTAGTTTTCATGATTGCCAATAAAATCTTTTAAAGCGATATACAAAGCGATTCCGATAGAAAACAATGCTAAAAAAACAGTACAAAGAGGCTTTTCAAAGTTAAACCTTTGATCTAAGTACCGACCTAGCATGGCTCCACTTAGGATAATAATTATCATCTGGAATGCCATTCCAGAATATTTCGCATACTGATTAAAAGCTGCTGATTTTTTAGGCTTCTTCTGGTGCAATTTTAGCAGTAGTTTTGCCATTCGATTTGGCCTTGTTCTCAAACTTACCCATGTGACAGGTTACATTGAAAATAGCCCCGGATGCGATGACCAACTTTTTGGTATAGACTTCTCCATTAATGACTGCCTGTTCCCTTACGTTAAGCAACTCGTTTACCTTTAAGGTTCCCTCAATTTTGCCTTCGATTACTGCACTGTCACAATGGACTTCTCCATTTATATTACCAGTAATACCAATGATTACCTTGGATTTACAAATTAACTTTCCATTAATAGTCCCATCTACTCTAATATCGTTATCGGAAGAAATCGTTCCTTCTAATACGGTACCAGCAACCAAACTATTGATAGAATGACTTCCTGCGCTTGGAGTTGTTTTGGCAGTTTCCTG
This sequence comes from uncultured Saprospirales bacterium, assembly GCA_937926355.1. Lineage (GTDB taxonomy): Bacteria > Bacteroidota > Bacteroidia > Chitinophagales > Saprospiraceae > CALAZP01. Next base: position 12,604 of record CALAZP010000175.1, on the reverse strand, counting down.
CTTGTTATTAAACATAATGAAGAAAAAGTTTTACAGATTGAAAGATATAGGTATTGATTAAAATTTAAAAATCAGGACAATAGACCGCTGATCTAGATAGATTGCAAATTTTATAAATTAAAGCGAATTCATAGGAACCTTGGCCATTAGTGGCTCTATTTAACGGAGAAATATTAATGTCATAGCTCAAACCTAAACTAATATTGTTAACATCAAATCTAGTCGAAACAATTACTGCATCGCTTAACAAGGAAGCCTCCGCATCATTGGCAATTCTTGTCCACAATCCCAAATGAAAGGCCTGTGGTGCTTCCCGACTACCGAAGAAAAATTTAGCTCCAGTGCCAGCGTTGACCTGAAAAGACGGCCCTTGAGACATCACAATTACTCCTGGAGTTAATCCAAATTTTGGGTTCAATCTAAACTCTCCTCCAGCATGAGCAGTCCATCTGCTGTATAATAATTCCTCTCCAGTTGAACTAAAAGATTGATTGGCACGATTCAAATGATGAAAAGATCCTCCCGCATAAAAGTTAGAGTATTCGTCGAAAACCATAAACCAAAGAAGACCTGCCCCTAAATCAGCAAATAAAAAATTATCTCGATCAAAACTAGTTTCCTGCGAGGATAGACTAGGATCATATCCACCAGCTCCATCGTGTTGAGTGCCCCATCTTAGGTTGAGGAAATCAATACTGCGCTGAGCCCCCCCAATTTCAGCCCCAGCAACTAAATATTGAGCTTGCTTTTTAGTTCCTCCCATTCTCTTACTGTAGGAAAAAGATAATTTTCCAGTTTGAGTAGAAAAATTAGCTTCTCCAGCTCTGTCTCCCCAAAAAGTTCCTCCAATGCCAAAGTAATCATATCTGCCTGCATTAAATTTTTGATCATAAGAAAAAGAATAGGTATTAAACGCATTATCTCTCAATACACTCGCCCATTGATTTCTGTAATTGGAGGTAAATCTAATATTGCAATTCATTACTCCTGTCATAGCAGGATTCAAATTGAGAGGCGATAAATAAAATTGAGAAAAATGAATGTCCTGTGCATGTAAGGATAAAGTTCCTATGCTGAAGATAAACAAGAAAACTTGAAGCGTTTTTTTCATCTTTTAGTTTTATGGGAAACTCAAAAAGCTAATTCCAAATATAACCGATTTGCAATCAAAATGAAACAATAACGTTCAATTAACGAAAACTACGAGCTTTTAGTACAATAAAATAAGCCCTTACATCTGAAAGAATGTAAGGGCTTATCCGGACAAAAATTGATTTAGGCGTTTGCTCCAGCTTCACTACCTATACCAGATACGTGAAGCGTTAACTTCTTTTTTAGGTTGGATGCCTTATTTTTGTGCCACGTATTTTTCTTAGCTAATTTATCTATCATACTGATTACTTTTGGAAGATACGCACTAGCTTCTTCCTGATCAGTCATTGTTCTTAATTTTTGGATAGCCGTACGGGCTGATTTCTTATAGTAACGATTGTGTAATCTTTTTTTCGCTATTTGTCTTACCCGCTTCTTGGCTGATTCGTGATTTGCCATTTCTTTTAATTTATTTTTAAGTCTGCAAAGATAAAAACAAATGATACAATTTGAAAAATTATTTTTCAATAAAATTTATTGCATTTCCTCAAAACAACATTTATTTGCATTGCATTTATAATAAAGACTAATACATAAACACAAAGACCCCATTATATCATGAGCGATTATTCGTTTATTGCCAATGCCCACCCAGGATTTATTTCGGAAATGTATGACAAATATTCCAAAGATCCGCAATCTGTTGAGGAAAGCTGGAGAACCTTTTTTAAAGGTTTTGATTATGCCAGTAATCTGAATGGTCATGGGCAAATTGAAAACGCTACCTTCAATCCAAATGAGCTGAAAGCTTTATCTTTAATCAAGGCATTCCGAGATAGAGGACACCTATTATCAACCACTAATCCTATTAGGACCAGAAGGGATAGGCAACCCAACTTATCGCTTGAGGATTATGGTTTGACTTCCGCAGATTTAAATCAAAAAATGGGGGTAGGACAAGAAGTTGGTTTACCCCATGCAACTCTACAGGAGATCATCGATCACCTCAAAAAAATTTACTGTGGAAATATCGGCTTTGAATACCATCAAATCAAAGACCGCAATAAGAGAAGGTGGCTACGAGAAAAAATTGAAGGGTCTCAGCCTGATAAGCAATTTCATCTTCCACTAGAGAAGAAAAAAAGAATCCTCCAAAAGCTCAATGGCTCGGTGGTCTTTGAAAAATTTCTTCACACGAAATATGTAGGCCAAAAAAGATTTTCCCTGGAGGGTGGTGAAAATGCGATAGTATCGTTAGATAGCGTTATTAATAAAGGAGCAGAAATTGGAATAGAAGAAGTCGTCATTGGGATGGCACATCGAGGTCGTCTAAATGTTTTGGCCAACATCATGGGCAAAACATATCAACAAATATTCAATGAATTCGAAGGTACTGCCCTACCTGACCTAAGCTTTGGGGATGGGGATGTCAAATACCACCTAGGGTTTTCTTCTCAAATTCAAACTACCGGAGGCAAACAAATGAACCTCAAACTGGTTCCTAATCCTTCTCATCTGGAATCTGTTAATCCAGTAGTTGAGGGCTTTTCAAGAGCCAAAGCAGATATTCTTTACGGAAGTGACTTCGACAAGATTCTTCCCATCCTCATCCATGGAGATGCTGCTGCAGCAGGTCAAGGGATTATGTACGAGACGGTACAAATGAGTCAACTTAAAGGTTATTACACTGGAGGCACCCTCCACTTAGTAATTAACAATCAAATTGGCTTCACTACCGATTTTGATGATGCCAGATCCTCCACCTATTCAACAGGTGTAGCGGCTGTGGTTGATGCCCCCGTATTTCACGTCAATGGAGATGACCCTGAAGCTGTTCTCTTCGTTTCAGAATTAGCCCTAGAGTACCGGCAAAAATTCAATAGCGATGTCTTCATCGATTTAGTTTGCTACAGAAGACATGGCCATAACGAAGGGGACGATCCGAAATTTACCCAACCTTTGATGTACGATATCATCAACAAACACCCTAATCCCAGAGAGGTCTATTCCAATAAATTAATAGAAAGAGGAGATATGGAAAAAGCCCTCGCGGATGGATTGGAAAAATCATTCTGGGAGGATCTTCAAAAAAGACTAGACGAAGTTCGAGAAAAACCTCTTCCTTATGAATACCAAGCTCCAGAACAAGCTTGGCGAAAGCTAAAGAAAACAGTAGATCCCAAAGATTTTGAAAAATCGCCAAAAACGGGAATTGATCAAAAGACCTTCGACCTTATCATTGAAAAGTTAATGGAATTGCCTCAAGGTTTTAATCCCTTATCAAAGGTCAACCGATTGATGAAAAGCAACAATAAAATACTTTCTGAAGGTCAATTGGATTGGGCTTTTGGAGAATTACTAGCCTATGGAAGTATTCTATTGGACAAGAAGGACGTCAGAATCAGCGGACAAGATGTAAAAAGGGGTACCTTTTCTCATAGACACGCGGTGGTCTTTGATGCCAAAACCTTTACAGAACACAACCGCCTATCCTCCTTTTCTCCAGACCAAGGAACTTTTAGAATATATAACTCGTTACTTTCAGAATTTGGGGTTATGGGATTTGAGTATGGGTATAGTTTGGCAACCCCTGATGCATTAGTCATTTGGGAGGCACAATTTGGGGATTTCTATAATGGTGCACAGACTATTGTAGATCAATACCTGGTAGCTGCAGAAAGCAAATGGCAAAGAATGAGCGGCTTGGTATTATTACTGCCTCACGGATATGAAGGTCAAGGTCCAGAACATTCCAGTGCCCGTCTGGAAAGATTCTTACAGGCTTGTGCTGATTTCAATATGACAGTAGCCAACGTTACTCAACCAGCTAATTTTTTCCATCTTCTTCGAAGACAATTAGAGCGACCCTTCAGAAAGCCTTTAGTGGTGATGTCACCCAAATCCTTACTGAGGCACCCTCAGTGTGTTTCATCACCAGCTGATTTCACAGGGAATACTGCTTTTCAGGAGTTAATTGATGATCCAACCGTATCAACCAAAGCCCAAGCAGGTAAAATCAAAAAACTCCTTTTATGTACTGGTAAAATATACTTTGACCTCATGGATTACAAAACCACCCACCAAAGGGAAGATGTAGCCATTGTAAGGTTGGAACAATTATACCCTTTACCGGCAGGTCAGCTTAAAAAGGTTTTGGAAAAATACAAAGGTGCTCCCATTACATGGGTTCAAGAAGAACCCTCTAATATGGGCGCATGGCAATACATGCATGCCATGACCCTCAACGAGGTATTCGATGCTGGTATGACCTTGAATTATGTAGCTCGAAAATCAAGTGCCTCTACTGCAACTGGATATAAAAAAGTACATGACCAACAGCAAATAGATCTGGTATCTAGGGCTTTTGAAATTTCTCAATCATAGCATTGATAGCTTGATTGAGCATTTGATAAACTTTTTCAAATCCATCGTCATCCCAATAAGGATCTGGCACATCCTGTGTATGGGCATAAGGGGAGAATTCCATAATCAGTTTTACCTTTTGGTGGTGTGCTGTTGTTCTCGCCTTGTAGAGGATGTCCTTTTTGTTATGAAAATCCATAGCCAATATCCAATCGAAATTTTCAAAGTCATTGACGGAAAACTGCCGAGCGCGTTGTTGGGTAATATCAATTCCATTTTTATGGGCCACCAAAATAGATCTCGGATCAGGAGGGTCTCCAATATGCCAACTTCCCGTACCAGCAGAATCCACCCTCCAAGGCAGTTCGAATTCATTAATTTTATGCTGTAAAATGCCCTCTGCCAAAGGGGATCGGCAGATATTTCCCAAACAAACCATTAAAATATTCATGTCATACCCGTTATATTTTCCAAAAATGAATAATTTTGACCACTTTTTTTATCCAGAATAGAGATGAAAATAATTATCGCAGGTGCAGGAGATGTAGGTTACCATCTCGCAGAGTTACTTTCCAAAGAAAACCAAGACATTTTTTTGATAGACAAAAATGAGGATGTACTTAACACCGCAGCAACTCGATTGGACATCAAAACCTTTGAAGGGGACTCCACCTCAATTACCATTTTGGAAAATGCAGGCGCCCAAGAAGCAGACTTGCTATTGGCCGTTACTACTTCCGAAAAAATAAATATCCTGACGGCGATTCTCGCCAAACAATTAGGGACAAAAACAACCATAGCAAGGGTTAGTAATCAAGAATATATCTCAGAGAAGCAAAAAAAAGCTTTTGCCGGTCTAGGTGTAGATACCTTGATTTCCACCCAAGAGTTGGCCTCTAAGGAAATTCTAAGGTTACTCCAGCAAGGATCTTTCACCGACATTTTTGAATTTGAAGGCGGCCTTTTAAATCTAGTGGGTTTCTCCTTGGATGAATTCTCCCCTTTGGTCAACATTAATATAGGGGACATCCCTGAACTGAAAGGGAAAAATTGTTACAAACCTATAGCAATCCTCAGGGGCAACACCACCATTATTCCAAAGCCCCATACCACCCTTAGAAGAAACGATCACCTGTACTTTATTTCCAAAAAGGAAGAGGTGGAGAAACTAGTAGAAATATTTGGCAAGAAACAGGTTCGCGTCAAACAAGTTATGATTCTTGGTGGAACAGAACTCGCATACAATACTGCCAAAATGCTATTGGGTAAATACAGAGTTAGTTTGGTAGAAGCCGATAAGGAAAAAGCCAAGCAATTATCTGATAAACACGATGATTTATTGGTATTAAACTTCAGTCCGAGTCGTACGGATTTGTTGGAAAGTGAAGGTCTTAATAATATGGATGCTTTTATCGCCTTAACTCCTAATTCAGAAATCAATATCATCACCAGCCTGACGGCCAAAAATCATGGGGTCTATAAAACGATTGCCCAGGTAGATAATAAAGAGTATACTCATATTTCTCAGAATATTGGGGTGGATACCCTAATCAACAAAAAACTCATAGCCGCCAATAATATCTTTAGATTTGTTAGAAAGGGACGCATTGAAGCCATTACGAGTTTGCATGGAGTAGATGCAGAAGTTATTGAATTCTCGGTTGGTGAGCGTTCGGAATTATTAAACGGTTCGCTTAACTACCACGAATTTCCTGAAAAAGCATTAATCGGAGGAGTTATCCGAGGTACTGAAAGTCTAATACCCAACGGAGAATTTCAGCTTCAAGTCAATGATAAGGTCATCATTTTTGCCATGCCTGATGCTATTCCAAAGGTAGAAAAGCTATTTGAAAGATGATCAATTTCAAAGCGGTTTTCCGTATTATAGGTGGGTTGACTGCCATTACTGGGATTTTCATGTTGCTTTGTCTTCCATTCAGTTGGTCTTTTCAAAGTGGAGATGGTTGGCCTATAGCGCAGTCTGGACTATTAGCCTTTTTCCTTGGCCTTTTGATGTATTTGGGCATACGACCTACCAATTTAAACATCCAAAAAAGGGATGGCTATTTGGTAGTGGGTTTGAGCTGGATTGTTATGTCCCTATTAGGAACCTTGCCATATTTGATAAGCGGAGTCATTCCTAATTTTTACGATGCCCTATTTGAATCCGTTTCTGGTTTTACGACAACCGGAGCAACTGTCCTCCAGGACATAGAATCGGTCTCCAAGGGAATTTTATTTTGGCGAAGCCTTACCCAATGGATTGGAGGAATGGGAATAGTGGTATTAACCGTAGCTATTTTTCCACTTTTGGGCATTGGTGGCGTAGAGTTATTTGTCGCCGAATCCTCAGGATCCGCTTCGGAAAAATTACACCCTAGGATTCGGGAAACTGCCAAGCGGCTATGGTTGATATACGTAGGCCTTACGGGTATTTTAATTCTATGTTTATTTGCCGCAGGCATGTCTTTCTACGACGCCGTTAATCACGGTTTGACTACCATGGCTACCGGAGGTTTTTCCACCAAAAATGCAAGTATGGCGGCATTCGACGTGCCCATTATCCAATACATTACTATTATTTTCATGTTTTTGGCGGGAACCAACTTCACCATCATTTACTTTGGCCTCAAACGAAAATTTGAAAATATCTGGAAAAGTGACGAATTCCGCGCTTACGTTTTTTTAGTAGTTTTTTTGACGGCAGGAATTTCTTTCAAGGTATATTTCATTACCGACTTACCTTTTGAAAAAGCTTTTCGCGATAGCCTTTTTCAAATCGTATCTATCATTACCACCACTGGATTTGTTTCGGCTGATTACACCACCTGGTCTACCGGGCTGACTATGTTATTCTTTCTGATGATGTTTCTAGGAGCTAGTGCCGGTTCGACCAGTGGAGGAATTAAACTCATCCGACACTTGGTGTATTTCAGAAATTCCTACCTAGAATTTAAGCGATTGATCCACCCAACGGCTATTGTTACGCTCAAATTAAACGGAAAAGCTGTCACTGGTAAAATTCTGATCCATATCATTATCTTTTTATTGTTGTACATGATTTTATTCGTCATCGGTTGTATCATCATGTCGATATTGGGATATGACTTGCCAACCACCATAGGTGCTATAGCCACCTCCTTGGGGAATGTAGGTCCTGGACTTGGAAAAGTAGGTCCTGTAGATAATTTTGCCTGGATTGGGTCTGGAACAAAAATGCTATTATCCTTTTACATGCTTTTGGGCAGATTGGAATTATTCACCATCCTGGTGCTGTTTACCCCCTATTTTTGGAAGGCCAATTGAGCCTTTTATCGAGGCAATTCCTTGCCGAGATGTTATTTATACAATCACACCTTCGGTAAAAGGGGATCGCGGCAAACTTTACTATATTTAAATAAAAAAGTGCGATGCGAAATTTTTGGTATTTCATTCCTCTCTGTGGATGGTTGTTTGGTTGTGCATCTGAAAAGCCCCCCTTGCCCAATATCATTATCGTATTAGCTGATGATTTAGGCTACGGGGATATAGGTGCTTTCAATCAGGAAAGCAAAATAAAGACACCCCATTTGGACCAGATGGCAGCTGAAGGATTAATAGCCACAGACGCCCACAGTCCAGCGGCAGTATGCACCCCCACTCGATATGGAATACTCACGGGCAGGTACCCCTGGCGAAGTCGCCTCAAACGAGGCGTGTTGACTGGAAATTCTTCGGCCCTCATTCCAAATGACCGAACAACCATTGCGTCTTTGTTAAAGGAAAAGGGGTATGCTACGGGATTTGTTGGCAAATGGCATTTGGGATGGGACTGGGCTGTTAAGGAAGGAAGGGAAATTAAGGGGGAAGGCTGGAATGCAGGGGATTTTGATGCCATCGATTTTACTCGACCGATTAACAACGGCCCTAAGGAGTTGGGATTTGACTATTCCTTTGGGCATGCCGGTTCTTTGGATATGGCTCCTTATGTATATGTAGAGAATGGAAGGGTAACCGCACCTCCTGATCGGGTAACGGTAGATGAGGGTCAGTATTCCTGGTGGCGACGTGGGCCAACGGGAGCAGATTTTATTCATGAGCAGGTTACCCCACTTTGTTTTGAAAAAGCCAGTGCATTCATTCAAGAACAATCAATGGAGGCAGCTCCATTTTTTCTTTATCTAGCATTGCCCTCACCACATACCCCCGTCCTTCCAACTAGGGAATGGGAAGGGCAAAGTGGATTATTACCCTATGCGGATTTTATGATGATGATCGACCATTATATGGGCCAATTAATGGCTAAACTTCCTGAGAATACGCTGATATTTTTCACCAGCGACAATGGAGCATCTCCTGCCGGTGGGATTGAAGCATTCAAGGCCTTCGATCATTATTCATCCTATATTTACAGGGGCCATAAAGCTGATTTATACGAAGGAGGACATCGAGTACCTTTTATTGCCCATTGGTCGGAGCGGATTGAACCGGGTTCTGTGGTTTCTCAGCCTCTGAGTCTAACCGACTTTATGGCCACTTTTTCTGAATTAATTGATAGGCCATTAGATAATGGAGAAGGAGAGGATAGTTTTTCGTTTTTAAGCTGGCTTGATAGGAGGGTGCAGGATGACGAATTGACTTCCTCACAACGAGTTTTAGTCCAACAATCGATAGATGGCAATTTGGCATTGCGGATGGGAGATTATAAATTATTAGCTGCGCCAGGCTCTGGTGGTTGGAGTTTTCCAAAGGCCAGTGATACCATTATTAATAGTTTGCCTCCCTATCAATTGTATCATATAGTGAATGATCCAGGTGAAACAGTTAATCTTTGGGAAGACCAAAAAGATTTTGGGGTGACTTTAATACAACAGCTAGAAAAATTAATAGCGGATGGTCGGAGTAGGCCTGGAGAGTCGGTAGCCAATGATAATTTTGATGGAAATTGGGCGCAAATAGAATTTGATTATTAAATATGGGGATTCAAAAAGGACTAGAAGATACGATTGTTGCTTTGGCTACCCCTCAGGGAGTTGGAGCGATTGGAGTCATCAGGGTTAGTGGGACTAAGGCAATTATTTTGGTGGATGAATTTTTTAGCGGTAAAAACTTGGATAAGGTGGCTAGTCATACCGTGCATTTTGGGCGGCTACAAGACCGAGAGGGGTTCACTTTGGACGAGGTATTGGTGACTGTGTTTCGCCATCCTGCTAGTTATACCGGGGAGGATAGTGTGGAGATCAGCTGTCACGGCTCCTCTTATATTTTAGAAAAGGTCCTTACTCTATTAATAGAAGGGGGAGCCCGGTTAGCGGGGCCGGGTGAATTTACGTTACGTGCTTTTTTGAATGGCAAATTAGACTTGAGTCAAGCGGAGGCGGTGGCTGATTTGATAGCATCTGAAAATGTTACCTCGCATCGAATGGCGATGGACCAAATGCGGGGTGGGATTTCCAAGAAGATAGGAGGATTGCGACAGCAATTATTAGACTTTGCCAGTTTGATTGAATTGGAACTCGATTTTAGTGAAGAGGATGTAGAATTTGCAGACCGAGGTCAACTCAAGGAGTTGCTGTTGACTATTCTACATTTGGTAGAGGAGTTGATGGCTTCTTTTAAGTTGGGTAATGTGTTGAAAAAGGGTATCAATACCGTGATTGCTGGTCGTCCCAATGCCGGTAAAAGTACCTTATTAAATGCTTTATTAGAAGAAGAGAGGGCGATAGTTAGTCCGATTGCAGGAACTACTCGGGATACCATTGAAGAACTGTTGCAGATAGAGGGGATTCCCTTTCGGATTATTGATACTGCGGGAATCCGAGAGGCAGAGGATGCAATTGAGCAAATTGGGGTAGAGCGGACAATGGAGAAGGTACGTCAATCTGCGCTGGTGATATATGTGTTTGATGTAATTGCTACCCAACCTGAGCAGGTTCGTGAAGATATTACTGCTTTACAACAGGAAGGAATTCCCATGCTGGTAGTGGCCAATAAGATGGACCTGAATCCATATACTTTACCTGAGCATTATTTAGAGCCCGATCAGGAAGGGGTAGTTTGGGTCGCGCTCAGTGCCTTAAATGGCATGAACATTGCGCATTTGAAAAATGAATTGGTTCGTCAGGTAACCACTGGGAAGGGCATTATGGACACTACCCTATTAAGTAATGCACGCCATTTAGAAGCTTTGATGTCCACTCGGGAGAGTTTGACCGCTGCGCTTAGGATTATGGAAGACGGGATCAGTAGTGATTTTATGGCGATAGAGATTCGCCATGCGCTCAATCATCTGGGAGAAATAACGGGGGAGGTTTCTACTGAAGATTTGCTTGGCAATATATTTTCTAATTTTTGTATCGGAAAGTAACTACTACAAAACAAACCGATACTAAACAACTACAAAACAAGCTTAAGATCCATTATTAGGGCAATTTTGCCTCCGCAGACCTTATTGATACTTTACTTTACTATCTATTTATTATGTACATATTTGTACCTTATTTGTACCTCAAAGGGGTTGATAAAAAATTTTGTACCTCAATCTCTTTTTTTTGACTTATTATGGCACACTCTGACACATATAGGCACAGCAAGATACGCTAAGACATAAGTAGGGACTTAATGAGTAGTAATATTAGAATCAATCGAATTTGTCAGCAATGTAGAAGGGAATTTATAGCCCGCACAACGGTTACTAAATACTGTTCGGACAAATGCAGTAAAGCAGCCTATAAAGCCCGTAAACGAGCCGAAAAGCTGAAACAGTCAAACGCTGAAACCACACGAATAAAACAACTCCCTATTGAGCAACTGAAAGCCAAAGAGTTTTTAAGCATAAGTGAGGTATGCCAGTTGGTTGGAATTAGTAGACGTACCGTTTACAGATTGATTGAACAAGGTGATCTGAAAAAAATAAAAGTTGGAAGCCGTACTATAATTAAACGTGCAGCACTAAACAAGCTATTGAGCAATAAAGAAAATGAAAAACCTGAAATATCAAATGAGCAAATGAAAGACCTCAAAGATTGGAAACAGAAAGGAGTGTTTGACATGAATGACTGTTACACCTTAACAGAAATACAGGATAAATATGGAGTTTCTGAAAGCACAGTACGGCAATTAATCAAAAGAAACAGCATACCCAAAATGAAAAAGGGTTGGTATGCCTATGTACCGAAACAGATTATTGATGAATTATTGACGTAAAAAAAGTTTTTTTTTAGCGGTTCACATTTTTCACTGTTTTCACAAATAGCATAAAAGACAATGGCAACAAAAGTCAGTTTAAGACAAAAATAAATAAGCAAAGGGCGTAAAAGCCTGTACCTTGACTTTTACCCACCGATACCACACCCCGAAACAAGCGAACCCACACGCAGGGAGTTTTTAGGGCTATACATTTATGAGAAAGCTAAAACACCAATTAACAAACAGCATAATACTGATACCTTGAAAATAGGCGAAAGCATACGTCAAAAGCGTGAAAACTTCCTTAACAAGCCCGAAATTTACAGCCAGTACGAAAAGGAACAACTAAGGTTAAAGGAATTAGGCGAACGATGTTTTATTGAATACTTCACTAAGTTAACCAATAAACGCAAGGCCAGTAACCACAATAACTGGGTTTCAGCACTCAATTACCTTGACACCTTTACAAAAGGCAGTTTAAAGTTTGCCGACCTCAACCAAAGGTTTTTAGAGGACTTCAAAGAATACCTACTTACCACCAAAAGCAACAGGAGTAACAAAACCACCCTTTCACAAAATTCGGCCGTCTCGTATTTCAACAAGGTTAAAGCTGCATTGAAACAAGCCTATAAAGACGGTATTTTGCAATACGACCTAAACGCTAAAGTAAAACCCATAAAAGCGGCCGAAACAAGGCGTGAATACTTAACCCTTGACGAACTCAATAATCTTGTAAAAACCAATTGTAATAACCCATTAATTAAACGTGCAGCCTTATTCTCTGCACTTACAGGGTTGAGATTTTCGGATATTCAAAAAATGACTTGGGGCGAATTGGAACATATAAACGGGCAAGGGTATTTCCTAAACTTCAATCAAAAGAAAACCAAAGGCGTTGAGGTATTGCCAATTTCAGAACAGGCGTACAGTTTTACAGAGGGTACAGAAAACCCAAGAGATATGCCACAGGATAACCAAGTAT
>CALAZP010000174.1 GCA_937926355.1 uncultured Saprospirales bacterium | reverse complement strand
TTCTTTGCAATCCCACCTGAACAACAGCACCTTTTTTTCGCGCTGCTTGTAAAATGGCTTCTCCTTCTAAAACATCCACACTTATGGGTTTCTGCAAATATACATTCGCCCCATGTTCAATGGCAGCGATGGCTTGTAAGGCATGCCAATGATCGGGTGATCCTATAAGTATAATATCGTACTGGTCAGCCGCCAGCATCTCCCGGTAATCCCGAAATAACTTGGGCCTCCCTTTCTCTGGTTGTCTGGCCGATATTAGATTTGCTGCTTCTTCTAGCATATTACGGTCCGGATCGCATATTCCCAAGGTCTGGATATCAGCCACCTGCATTAGACGAAATAAATCACTTTTCCCATACCAACCAGCGCCTATTAATCCCACTTTGTAAGGGCCTTGAAGCCCAGGTTTATTCAATACTGGCCACGATAAAATAGGCCAAGCCATGGCTACTTTAACACCAGTTTGCAAAAATGCTCGTCTGTGAATTTTATTCATTATTATATTTAATTTCCTCTCAATACGCAATTGGACTAATCAACCATAAAACTGGAATCAAGGAATTTCCCCATTTTTACCAATAGTTACATCACATAATCTAATACTGGTGAAATCCTTGAGAGATAAATTCTAAAACCGTCGGAAGAGCAGTTCTCCAATAGGTCCAGGTATGCCCCCCATCTCTTACTCTATACTCATGTCTGACCCGCTTTTTGCTCATTTTAATGTGCATATTGCTATTGCCTTCAAAAAGGAAATCATCGTCCCCACAATCAATATACCACCTTACAGAGTTGAGGGTTTCAACCTCCATAGAATCAACTAATTGCAATGGGTTGTTTACTGCTAGGTAGGCGTCAAACTTACTCTCATCAAATTCAAATGATTCACGCTCCGCAAACCCTTTCATCTCTTCTTTGGTTTGAGGCCCCATCCAAGCACTTAAAGGACAAGCGGAGGCAAACAAATCCGGTCGGTGCAACGCATACAAAAAGGTTCCTCCACCTCCCATAGATAATCCAGCTATAGCTCTAAATCTTTTTTGTTTTTTTATCCTAAATCGCTCTTCTACATGCGGCATCAATTCCTCAAAGAAAAATCGTTCGTAATCCCAACTGCCACTGATATTGTTGTTGTACCCCGGAATGCCGGTATCTGCATCGGGCATTACAATAATCATAGCGGTAGCTTTCCCCTCTTTTATGGCTTGATCCGCGATATGTAAAACCTCTCCATACTGAACCCATCCCGTGTGGTTATCAGTATATCCATGGAGCAAATACAAAACAGGATAACTTCTTTGTGAAGACTCATAATCTGGTGGAAGATAAACAGCAAAATGACGGTCTCCGCCAAGTATTTCACTCTTTACGATTAAATCGTCCATCACTTTGCCGGTTTGACCAAATAATACTTGGGAAAAGAAAAGTAAAAGAAAGGAAAGTCTCATTATATTTATTTTAAAGTTGATGTTCCAATATAATTAAAAAACAGCATAAGATTATGGTCCTTTTTAAAGAAGTTCAAAGATTTAATCAATGGTGGTTTTGGGCTTTATTTCCTGTTTTATTAGGGTTGCCCCTATATGGATATTATCAGCAAATTATCAAGGGAGAACCCTGGGGTAGCAACCCCATGTCTGATACCGGACTAGTTATCTATGTTGCTTTTTCATTAGGATTGACTTGGTTGATGACCTCCATCAAATTGACCTCAGAAATAACCGATACCACTATTAA
>CALAZP010000173.1 GCA_937926355.1 uncultured Saprospirales bacterium | reverse complement strand
GAAGGACAGCTTACTTTTGTCTCCGCACAAAATGGTATGGGTAACGGCTGGGTAGTGAGATGAGAAAGTACTTAGGCCTTTTTGGATTGTTTACTCTTGCTGGATCGCTTATTGCCTATAATATGTTTCAGCGCTTTTCTCAACAAGAATTGTGGGGAATGAGGCCCTTATTTCTATTTATATTTTTTTGGGGAGCCTTATCTAGTTTAGGAGCCATTAGGTGGCGAAAAAATGAAGGGTTTAATTTAAGGTTTATCCTTTCTTCCAGTGCTGGTTTGTTGTTGGCCATTGGGTTTCCCGACACCTTGATTCCTTTCCCTTTCTTTGCCATGATTGGCTTTGTTCCTTTGCTGATTCTTATGGAAATGCCTAGCCTTAAAAGAAGGCAGGTTTTTGGGCATGCCTTTAATACATTTTTAATTTGGAATTTTATTACCACTTTTTGGGTAGCCAATACAGCTTTTCTGGCAGGCGTTTTTGCGGTGGTGGTCAATTCATTTTTAATGACCATTCCTGTTTTGACTTATTTTGAATTGAAGAAAAAGATACCGCGATTGGCTGCGGTTAGTTTTGTAGCTACCTGGCTCACTTTCGAAATGGTTCATTATCATTGGGATTTGGCATGGCCATGGCTGACTTTGGGAAACCAGTTTGCCGCCTTTCCTTCGTTAGTGCAATGGTATGAATATACAGGTGTTTTTGGAGGTTCTCTTTGGATACTGGTGGCCAATTGGTTGCTGTGGAAAATATGGCAAAAAACGAAGGTAAGTTCAATCACCTCCAAGCATTTATTCCCTATTCTGGTCTGGATATTTTTGCCGATAGGCTTATCCATTTTTATTTATTATACCTATGAGGAGGAGGGGGAATCGCACGAGATGGTTTTGATTCAACCCAATTACGAACCGCACTATGAAAAGTTTGCCTTGTCAGAGTTGCAGCAAACACAAGAAATTATGGAATTGTGTAGAGGAGCGATAGGGGATAAAACTGATTTTTTGGTGTTGCCGGAAACCGTTTTTGGGCTGATAGAACGGGAAAGTATTCGAAATTATCCAGCGGTGCAACAATTGGATGGCTTGCTAACTGATTTTCCGGATCTCAATATTATTGCAGGAGTCAGTGCCTATGAATTTTTTGAACCCAAAAATGGATGGGATGTGCCATCGACTGTTCGACGGCAATTGAGTGGCAATGGAGAGGAGGTGTACTATGAAATCCTGAATGCAGCCATTCATCTAAAAAAGGGTCAAGTTGAGGTACCTTTGTATCGTAAATCCAAATTAGTTCCGGGGCCTGAAATTTTTCCTTTCAAGGAAA
>CALAZP010000172.1 GCA_937926355.1 uncultured Saprospirales bacterium | reverse complement strand
AGGTGATCTATCCGAAACCTATTGGTCTCTCCAATATTAGCTGCTAGGGAAGTTTTTGAATTAGGAATAAAATTTCTAGTGGTTAAATCTGCAATTAGATTTAACCCCAAAAAAGAATTGTAGAGAACACTGAGCTTTACCCTTGAATCCGTATTTTCCTTGACATCAAATCTGATTCTTCCTCTATTTCCTTCTTCCGGCTCAATATAGTATCTGATCCTCTCATAATTCAGGCTTCCAAAAGCTCGTCGGATGCCCTCAGATAATTGCACTGCCGTATAATAGCGCCCGGGTATTACATCCATAATTTTAAAAAACGAGGCTGGATTGATTTTAGTTAATCCATTGACTGTAACCCCTGTAATATAAACAGAGTCATATCTCGGTAATTTCTTACGAGGAACTTCATCCATTGGAGATCTTATCTGTTGGAAGGAATCTCTTATGGCAATAAAAACAGGTAACAGACTATCTCCCATAGCAATTCCTACGTCGATTATTTCATTGGCCTTGTCAAAACTACCGGTAGAATACCCCTCAAGCTGATGGTCGATTAAAAAATCGCTTATAGCGACTTGCCGTTCATAGTCTTCACTTTCTTTGAAAAATAGAATCTGGGTTAGAATTTGAAGTGGATTGGTTAAATATTCTTTAGCCATAAGACCTTGAGAAACATTGCTGGCAAAGACATATCCAGCTCCCATATCTTTGGCCTCTGATACTGGGAAGTTCCTAACAACTCCTCCATCGACCAGCTTTCTACCTTCAATTTCCACTGCGGTAAAAACAGCGGGTATAGCCATACTAGCGCGAAGTGCATTAATGATTTCACCGTGATCCAAACTTACAGCTTCCCCCGTTTCAACATCAGCCGCAATAGCTCTGAATGCTCGTTCAAATTGATTGAAATCCTTGATCCCATGCACTGGGAAAAAGAACTCAGAAAGCTTCAACCACAATTCTTGAGATTCTATCGCGCCAGAGGGAATAGGAAAATAACCATTTTCAAAAGGTACCTCAATAGTGAAATTATTATAATCTAATTTCTCTTCAATAGCTATGGATTTCAAACTTACTTTATTAGAAAGGATTTCATTCCAATTCAATCCTCTTGCCAATTTTTCAATTTCATTACCTGAATAACCCACAGCATACAATCCCCCAATAATGCTCCCCATACTTGTGCCTGTAACATAATCAATTTCAATTCCCGCCGAGTCCAATGCTTTTAACACCCCGATATGCGCCAAACCCTTGGCACCACCACCACTTAAAGTCAAACCAAATCCTGAAATGGGCATTTCCTGGGCGTTGACCAAATGGGTTATCACCATTAAACCTAAAAAATAATATAATTTAAATTTCAAATTATACATTTATAAAAACCTATTTTCCGGTGACCAATCATATTCACTGTATTTGAGAGAGTAGTTGGTCCTTTTTAAATTTAATACTCTTTGATGGGCATCTATTATTCCCCTTTTTCCACCAAAATCTCCATAAAACCATAGGAATATCTTCGATACTAATAACTGATTATTTAATTCTAGGCTATTTTCCTCTAAAAAAGTATTTTTAGCACTATTAAGTTGAGTGTTCAACTTTAAATAATCATAAAATCTAATGGCTGGACAACTCTTCGCTCCACAGTTTAACGCAAAATGAATCCTATAATCCAATTTATCAACCATCAATGAGGAAATTTCCTCTCGAATAAAAGGGCGTTTGAAATACCCCAAACCGTATTTCCATTGACCCCTGCGAAGAATCCCATGCTCAATATCATCTAAAGACAGGGTGAAGTCGGCAAACTTAATTCGGCGGCTGATGAAAATTTGAGGACTACTCAATCTGTTCTTTTTCCGAAGGACCAAAAATGCAGCATTGTATAAATTAATCCAAAATGCTTTTTTCTTATCCTCCGTATTCAGCGCCAACTTAAGTTTACTTAAGGATGTGGCCTTTATAGCTTTTATAGCTGGGGCTATAGGTCCATCATCCCTCATTTGAAGCAACAAGTCACTAGCCATCCACTGAATCGAATCTTTACCCATAATTTTGTTTTATATTTAATCTTCATGCAAGCATAAAATATGAAAAAACTTAATGATTCGCTTCGAACATTTTTGATTGATCTTAAAGCCAACAATAATAGGGACTGGTTTGCCACCCACAAACCCAAATACCAGGAAGAATACAAAGCATTTAAAGCCTTTTCCTCTACCGTGTTAGAGGGGATGCAATCCTTTGATGTTTTGGAGGCTGCCAAAATATTCCGGATTTACCGAGATGTAAGATTTTCTGCTAATAAATCGCCCTATAAATCACATTTTAGTTTCTGGATCAAACGGGAAGGTCTGATGAGGCGAGGAGGTTATTACGTTCATGTAGAGCCCGAAAATTGTTTTCTAGGTGGAGGATTTTGGGCTCCGGAAACAGCAGATCTAAAGCATATTAGAAAGGAACTTGCTGCGGATCCTGATTCTTTAAGGGGTATTATTCAGTCGGCAAACTTCAAAAAGCACTTCGGCAGTTTAGAGGGGGAACAATTAAAAAGTGCCCCTCAAGGATACCCCAAAGATCATCCTGCTATAGATCTTTTGAAGTACAAGCAATATTTAGCGATGAAAAAACTACCGGATCAAGTGGTATGGTCTGATGAATTCTTTCCCATTATTTTAGAAACTTTCGAAGCGATGTTGCCCTTTTTCAATTATATGAGTGAGGTACTAGGTACCGATGAAAATGGCGTACCTTTATTCCAATGAAAGCAATTTTACTCATTGGAATTGGCGGTGGCTTTGGAAGCATATTGAGATATGGCATTGGGGTATGGAGTCAAAAAATAGGGTTGGCTCCATTCCCACTGGGGACAGTCTTGGTTAATTTAATCGGGTCGTTATTGATTGGTTTGATTTATGGTTGGATGGGTAAACAGTCTCTAATAGCATCACAAGAAGTTCAATTTCTGGCCATTACAGGTTTTTGTGGTGGTTTTACCACCTATTCTGCCTTTTCCTACGACACGCTTGCCTTGATGGAGAAAGGACATTATTCCACAGCAATTGGGTACGTTCTTGTAACCTTATTAGCAGGTTGGTCGCTGGTTTACCTCGGCTACCTTACTATTCAAAAAATCTAGAATGGCTGACCAACAGCCATTTTTGCCGACAGGCGCATCAACCCAGGGAAATGGGTCAATCCTTTTAATAGGGCTTGTTGCACGAGTGGGTTTCTTTTGGTGATGAGTTGGTGTAAAAAGATACCCCTTTGGATCCTTTTTCGAAGGTATTGCTCTTCGTAATGGATTTGATATTGCAATAGTTTTTCTCGAGTCAAATTGCCTTCTAAATACTCCTCTATCCAAGGGAAAAGGGTAGTTGCTGATCGGAAAGCCAAGCTCATTCCATTGCCTGTGATAGGAGGTATAAAACCGAGGGCATCTCCTGTCAAGGGGTATGAAATGCCATCTAAGGAAGTGGATCCAAAAACGATATTGGCTGTTCGTACCCCTTGGAATGTTCTAGCCGATTGTAATCTTTCTTTCAAAAAAGGATTAGCGGATAAGACGGATTTTTCCAAGCTATCGATATCTCCTTTAAATCGTTGGAGTTGTTTGGCATCTACCAGATAACATAGACAATATTGCTGACCTTCTACTGCAGATACTCCACAATATCCTCCTTCAAAATGGTGCATTTCTATGGTATTTACAGCCGGTCCTTCAGCAATGTGATATTTAACGCCCAAATATTTTTTGGGCGTGGGGGCCAAAGGTAACAGGCCATTATTCCTGCCAAAGGAGCCAATCACTAATTTGAAATGTTGGTCCAATCCTTTGTTGGGTTTCACCAGATAATGTTTATTGCCTTCATCCCAATAGATATTTTTACCGCTCTTATTCATAGCCACTTCAACACCAAGACTGATGGCCTTTTGGTACAATAGATGATCCAAATGATATCGGCTGACCCCTACCCCGCCCGTGTCTAAAGTACAGGTTCCTGAGTATCCATGTTCCGAAGTCAGAAAAAATTGTTGAATACTAGGCCATTTAGGCAACTCCTCTCCCAAGCCCAATCGCTTCAGGAATGACAGGCTTTCAGTGCTGATGTATTCTCCGCAAACTTTATGGCGGGGGTACTGTCCTTTTTCCCAAAGTTGAACCCCATATCCGTTTTGCGCCAACAAAATAGCCAAAGACAATCCGGCTAGCCCACCTCCTACTATTAATACCGTATCGTCCCCCGATAATTTATTGCTCATTTCTTCCCGTTAT
>CALAZP010000171.1 GCA_937926355.1 uncultured Saprospirales bacterium | reverse complement strand
CCCAACTTGAGGGCATTGGATTCAGTAGAGGTGTTGTATTTTATTGGGTTAGGCAAAATCTTATATTCATTTATATATCCATTTTGATAACCACTCTGATACCCCTGATTAAAATTAGAATTATTAGGAGAGTTTATTGGCCTGTTGTTTGTTCTGCTCTCCTCAACCTTCCGGATTTTTTGCTCCCTTTCAGATTGACCAGTAGAAACAATAGGGAGTGCAAGTAATAAAACAAAAACAAATATTTTGTGCATAATCTAGACTTATAAGATACAATTGTATGTATCTGTTTAATGCAATTCAATTTTTTCTTAACGTCTAGATTCTTTTCTTTAGCAACAAATAAAAATATCCGTCATGCAAAAAGGAATTTTAGCATTAGTAGTTTTAGTAATTGTTGCAATCGTTGGCTTCAACATTGCAAAATTTTCAAAAAAGGAAACTTTTACAACAAGAGTAACCGACAAGGAACGTATTGTTAAGAAAAACGGGGATAACCTGGATTCTTACTATCTCATCTACACAGATAATGGAACTTATAAGCTGGAGGATGAGCTTCTATACGGAAACTTCAGATCTAGTGATTGGTACGGGAAAATAAAGATAGACAGCACTTACGAGTTCACTACTATCGGTTTCCGAATTGGTTTTGTAAGTGAATATCCCAACATTGTAGAATTTAAGTGAGATGAAGATTAAAACACACGACCAGTTTAAACTTTCTAGAGAGGAAGTAAAAGACATCATTACGAAGCATCTGATGAAGACTGGATACATCAAAAGAGACGTTGATGTGGGCAAGGTACAAATGGAAAGCATCACTAAGACAATTAGCGAACCTGGAGGGGATCCTCATGATGCTTATTACTACGATGTATTTGATGGAATTAAAATCAGGGTGGAACATGAGTAATGTATTAGACATCAACATGGGGTTCATCGAGAACTCTATAGATATTGGTATCAAAATATCGGAAGCAAGAGATCGGGGGGAGTCTAAATGGATCGACGACTTTAGAGAACCCTATGGCAATGATTTGACCAACATCTATTTTGTAGGTCAAGGTTTATGTTTAGATGTAAAGGATGCAATTGGAGACCGAGATGTAATCACTCTTAGTTGGAGCAGCGAGTGTTTTGGTTATTTTAGTGGAGGTCAACGTCGACTCCTAAGTCTACCGGCGCTTCGTAAATTACAGAGACTAATGGATCTAAATAAAATTAACTATCAGCCCAAAGGGACCCTAGCATGAGTAAGAAGAAACACGACCCAGTAAAATCACTTAAAGCTGCCTTTAAGGAGGCAGTTGAAGATGGAGAGTTACGAAGTAACTATGATCGGTTCAATTCTAATCTAGAATATGCTAAAGAAAAGCATAACAACTTGGTACCCGTGATCAACGAAAATCTGGCAGCCATTAGAACATTAAAAGAATCCATTCTTGAATTAGCTCTACGGGGGATTCTCGCTGAAGATGCAGCATTGAAGGTCAAGGATCTTGAGACTCTAAATAAAGATCTAATTGAAAGGATCGAAGAGTACAAAACAGAGATGGAAGAGAACAGAGCACTAATTGAAAAGTACGATAGCTTAACCGAGCATAAACTTTTCGTCTGGTGGAAAGCTCTTACGGCAGTTGATCCTGAAACTGAGCCTTGGCTAGACTGGAAAGAAATCTATAAAGATAAAATCATATGAGAAGAGGAAGAGAGACTTGCTTACATCCAAAAGCAGATCAAGTATCACACCGACCATTATTCCGAAGATGTGAAGAAATGCAATGAAAGCAATCAGTGGATTCAAGATCTACTAAACTCAATATAAAAAATCAGAATGAAAAATCGCAATAAAAAGAACTGGATTAGTCTTCTTAATTTTGAGGGAGACGTATTTAAAGTCACCAAGCAACGAGCATTCGATACATTTGATATTGTAGACTTTAAGGGGCATGCTGTTAGAGAAGGAATTAAAGCTTCTACAGTGCTTTCAATCTATGATGGTTTATCGAATATCAAAACATCCGAAGGTCGGCTATACGATATTTCGAAAGAACATCCAGACGCAAAACCTACTAGAGAAGCTTTATTAAATTTTTTGGGTTTAAGCGAGGGTGGAAGCAAAAACAAAAATCTTTCAATTTCTTTTGAACTAAACGATAAACAACAGGCTAAATTTGACGAATGGAAAGATGCCATTAAAAAAATTCACGGGGAATATGGGCACTTCAAATGGACCATTTCTCCAACAGGGGTTGGTGATGGCATTGAAGTCAAGAGCTCACTTACTGGAACAAGTCTAGACCTAACGGATATGGACGGCTGGTAATATTCTAAAAGTACTGAAAATCGAAGTACATTTATGGTTTCATTTTTTATCCCCGAGAGGGAAGTGTATATTTGATTCTGTAACTACAAAAAAAAACAGCAAGGTGAAAGAATTGATTTGGAAATTTGAATTGAAGGTTACCGACAGGTTTCCAATTAGAGTGGATTTGCCACAAACTGCAGAAATATTAAGCACGGGTGCTGTGGGAGATCAGATGTTTATTTGGGTTAAATTTAGCAAGGAAGCTAAGGATTTAGCTCGGGTACCCAGATATTTTGAGGTATTTGGAACAGGACACGATATCCACTGTGACATGGGTATAGATCGAAAATTTATCGGGACTGCGTTTATGCACAACGGTTCCCTAGTGTGGCACGTATTTGAAAGATTAGACTAAGATGTTCAAAGAGGAAAGGGAAATTCAAGAGGCTGTTGAAAACTTCATGACGGAAAAGCTTAATTCAGAAGGTTGGGCTCCGTTTGATTTCGATAATGAAGTAGTCGATCACATAAAAAATATGTGTGTTAGCATACTTTGCACTAAATATAAGGTTGGTTTTCCAGGAGGATCCTTTGTTCAAGCTGTGGTTGACAATAACCTGGTCGAAGCTTTTGGTCGAGCAGACCACATAAATCAGAGGCATATGAAGGTATATGCTGAGCTCTTATACAAATATTAACTAAAAATAGATTATGGTAGGAATAATTATATCCCTAGTAATTGGATTTACCTTTGGATTCTTACTTGCATCAATTATTGCGAGCGGTAAGAAAAAATAGACACATCCTCGGAAAAAAAGGGAAATAAAAAGACCGGATTAAGCATATTAAATTACAACGGACAATTAACCGTTATATAAAACATGTTTACAACCCAAGATTTTTCCAGCCACCACGAAAAAGCCATTAGGGTTATTCTGAGCTGTAAAAATATAGAGCACTTAGAATGTGCAAAAAGATTTTGCATTAATCTTTTAAAGGTCCACACAAGATCCGCTCTTGGTGGACCTTCTCATAGAAGAGAAGTTTATATAAGGACCATTGAGGAAAGCGAGTCCCTTATGAATGAAGCCCTATCTGACGTTAGTTTTAAATTGAGGGGCGAGGTAAAAAACCAATATGATTTTAAAGGTAAAAAGAAAAACAAAGAAAGAAACAAGAACAAGTAAAAAAATGGGATGTCTGATTACAGATGTCACTAGGATCAAACTGTATCTTTTTGGTATCATACCAATTAAGCAGCTCCATGCCTACAGGGAAACATACTATGGGGAGGTTAAAGAACTAAAAGACTGTGATGTAGACAGATAAATATTTAAAACCTTCACTCAAAGGGGAAACCTGGACCACCTATACCTCATAGAAGGCTTGAATCAAATAATACAAATAAATTGAGACAATTTAAGGTAACTGAAAGGATCACAACCAGGAATGGAAGAGCTTCTCAGTTGTATTCACAGGATTTGGCAAAGAGAGAGGTAATGAGTCCAGAGGAGGAACTCGAGGTAGCAAAAAAAGCCCACGAGGGTGATAAGGCCTCCCAGGATAAACTAGTAGAAGCAAACCTTAGATTTGTATTATCTGTTGCTAAGATGTACACGATGGATCCAGTCACAATGGAAGAACTTATCCAGGTTGGCAACATTGGTCTTATAGAGGCATCACAGAAATTCGACCCGACACTTGGTTTTAAATTTATCTCCTTTGCAGTCTGGCATATTAGGAAAGAAATGATCATGCACCTGGGAAAAAATAGTCGCATGGTTAGACTACCCCTAAATAAAGGACAGCTTCTCACCCACATCAGAGAAGCACAATCAAGATTGGGAAGCCTTCTCGGAAGGGAACCTCTAGAAGAAGAAATTGTTGAGGACCTTAAGAAGAATAACATCAAGCTAGCTCAGACCTTAGATGTAGACACTCTAACTTTAATCTTAAATTCAGATCAAAAACACTCATCCCTTGATGTTGAAGTAGGTGGAGAGGATTCAAAATCGACCCTATTGGATCTTGTCTGGGACGATAACGACATTTTCGATACAGACTTTTCTCAAGATAATCGGGCTTTCTATTTGAATAAACTTTTCTCCAGGATTTCAGAAAGGGAAAGGTATGTTATCAAAGAACACTACGGATTGGACGGTAACAGTTTCCCCAGGAGCTTTCCACTTATCGCAGACGATTTAGAGATATCAGATGAGATGGTAAGTACCATTCACCACAAAGCAATCAGAAGACTTAAATTTATTGCAAGAAATCTAGGAATTGATACTAAAGAACTCTTAGGATAATGAAAAAACTCCAACCAAAAGAAAAAGCAGAGGAGCTTCTTAAGAAGCACGGAATTCGGGATGCGATGATAAATTTATTGCAAATTAAAGAATTGGTAGTTAAAGAAAAAGATCGAAACTATTGGGAAATGGTTGGGGAATATCTTACGATAATACACGAACAAGAGGTGGAAAGAAAAAAGAATAAACCCATAGATTGGAACTTATCTTAATCCTCTTTATCCTATAAAAAAATAAGGCATGTTTGAAGGAATAGGATTACTTTATTTTATTTGCATAGGGTTCGTAGGGTTCTTTGCATTGCTAGTTCTTTGTGAATTTGTTATCTCCACGCTAAGGGAGGGAAATAAAGTCAAAAAATGGTGGAGAAAAAACGTGATTGCAGAATATAATAAAGACTAAAACCAAATTTACTATGAAAAAAATTATTGCATTTCTAAGAAAGCTTTTCGGGTTGAAGAAAAGTAATGCTTACCAGAACCACAAGCCAATTGGCGGAGATCTACTTTAAATGAAAGGAATCCATTCCTTCTGGTCGAAGGCTTATTTTACTGGCAGATGGGGAGAAGAATCGAAGATATCTAATATGACATTTTCAACTTTGCTCTTTCAGCACACTTATCCAGCAAACTATTTAAGAGCATCGATCTTGTCACTGACGAGTTCGGTGCTTCTATACTAGAGTGTTTACCATACAAGAACATTGACACTGACCTGGAGGATATAAGTCACGTAGACAAAAGGTTTTGGACTGCAGGGAAGGTTCATGCAACGAGGGTTCAAGAAGAACCATTCATTCACATAGACGGTGACGTTTTCTTTATGAACAAGAAATCAAAACCGATCGTCAAAGGAGATTGGGATGCTATTGTACAAATGAGAGAAATTGGTTCACACTTCTACACCACTTACCCACCGGTTTTCAAAGAACTAAGAAAAGTGTACCCTCAAATAGACGACATCAATATATTTAACTTTGTGTACAACAGCGGTATAGTTGGATTTCAGAACATGGATTTCATGAGGGAATACACCTACAAATATTTCGACCTGGTTTACAACCTAGAAAAAGCAGGGGTTAAATTCCCGCCAAACCAGGATCCCAATATTGCAGTAGAGCAATCCCTACTTACTACAATAGCTGAAAACTCCAATCTACACATTAAAGAACTCATTACAGTTTCTGATATGCAGAAGGATGATCTTTTCGGATATGCACAAAAAATTGGATTCGTTCATCTTTGGGGTAATTCAAAATATTCCGAGGAATATTCAAAAAAGGTAAAGGAAAGACTTAAAGTGGAAAACAAAAAACTGTACAATGATATAAATTCCATAGTCAAGAAGCTATAATCATTTTTTATCACAAGAGAAACAAATAAATTAGCAAGATATATAAGGAATCATGGCAATAGTACCAAAGGCAAATAAGAAAGAGAAGAAACTCGAAATCGATTTAACCGGTCCAGACGGGAACGCTTTCGTGCTGATGGGCATTGCTAAAAATCTTGCAAAGCAACTCGGCTTAGATGGTGAAATGATTGCCAAAGAAATGATGCTCGGAGACTACGAGGATCTGCTTCAAACTATGGAAGATTACTTTGGCGATATTATTATCATGTATAGATAAACCCACACCAACAGAATTCCATTGCCCCCGTAGTTCAATGGATAGAACGAGAAACTTCTAATTTTTAGATGGAGGTTCGATTCCTCCCGGGGGTACAAATAAAACCATAGGTCTATCGATATATAGAACATGGAATATAGAAAAGAAGACTTAGAGAAATATCTGTTTCAGGATGGAGATCTTACCGTCAGGTTACTGAATCCTATAAGGTTCTAAAAATAATAGGATATATTACAATCCTTGGATTATTATCTTTGACCATTTATTCCGCATTTTAATTTTTTCCACGGATCTTATTAGTATATTTACCCATACCTAAACAAATTAGTTATGGGATTAGATATTTCAGTATTCGAAAAGGTTCAAAGGTCTAACATACAGGAGTATGAAGACGGAAGGATTTACATCGACAACAACTTCCACCAAAATCCAGACATAGAGGTCGGATGGTTTAATACCGAGGGAGAGGTAAGTTCATTCAGAGCTGGACCTTATTCATATTACAACAAGTTTAGAGATGCATTATGCTATGCTATCCATGGGTTTCTGCACAGGAATTCTGGCTAAATAGTAATTCTTACCTGGGTAAGCCTTTTTACGAATTAATAGACTTCTCAGATTGTGAGGGAGTTTTGGGCCCACAGGCATGTTATAAGCTTAGCAAGGACTTTAATATCGAAAATCGATGGAAGTTTATCTATTATCTAAAAAATGGTGAATCTATAACAAAACTGGAATCAGAAGAAGCATGGGAATTGCTAGGAGATATTGCAAAGCTTGGATATGACGACCAGCAGGAAGAAAACGGATTTCTTTCGTTGTACGACGATTTCATGAATGCTTTCGAAAGTGCTGCTGGAACAGGAGCACTAATGTTTTGCTAAATTTCATTTTTTTAGTCGAAGTGGTTATGTTATATTTGATCCAATAACAAAAATGATATGAGACTTTCTCTCAAAATAAGGGAAGCTAAAAGACAGCTCAACAACTCTATAGATTCCCACGAGCCACTTCACTTTGGCAACGCTGAAGAGTACCGGGACTTTATCATCAATCAGATGATCCACGTCATCCACGGTAACCCCTCAAGCGAAACTCGTCTTATAATCTATTTTGAATATAAGAAAAGATTTGCTGAACAAATCGAAGAACACTACAACTATGCCTAACAAGGAAGCAAGAATTACCAGAGCTATCGAAGAATTTGGATCTGAGATCGTAGATTTTACTCTATCTGTTGTATATTTGGCTGATCCGGATGGTGCTTGGTCATTGTTTCAGGAAAGGGGCATGATGGATCACGCACAATGTGTTGAAAATATATATTTTGAGTAGCTGGCTCAAGGTTTATTGGTTTGGAAATCAGCAGGAAGGAGATCGATAAGATCTCCTTCTTTTTTGTTGGATATATAAAAAAATTCATATCCAACATGTCACTCAAAAAGTTTAAAGAATTCATTTTCGAAAGCGAGGAAGGCAGGACTTACTCTTTCGACGAGCTCCCCAAAGAGGCTAAGGAAAAAGCTATCGAGAAAAACCGGTATATCAATGTAGAGTACACCAAATGGTATGAGCCAATCATAGACGATTTTGAATATGCCATGGAAGAATTGGGCCTCAAAGACGTAGAGGTCGAGTTTACTGGATTTTATTCTCAGGGGGACGGGGCATCATTCACAGCTAGAGTGGAAGACGAAGAATTATTTCTTAAAAAAGCACTCGATATTAATGCTTCCACAGAATTCTTAGACATGGGGGAAAACGAAGACACATCTAAAGAAGATGATGAACTTCGTCAACTAATGGGGGATCTCAGGAACGTTGGCTACGACACTAGGGAAAAATTAAAGCCTGAAGACCTCTATATGGAGATTGTTAGAATCTCAAGCAGGTATAGCCACGAAAACACCATAGAAGCATCCGTGGAAATGGAAGAGTTGGACGTTGAAGATGATGACAGAGACTGGAACAAATTCTATGACGAAATGATGTCTATGATTACAGACTGGGCAAGAGAAGAATCTAAAGAACTCTACCAAAGACTGTTCAAATATTACGACGAACTTCAAAGTGACGAAGAGGTGGCAGAGACTCTTATTGCCAACGACTATGAATTTAACGAAGAAGGAGAAATCATCTAACGAAACAGAATCAATTTTCTAAACTATAAACATATGTTTTTATTTACTACACCTAGACCTTTGGAACAACTAATCAAGGACTTTGAAGATTCAGCCGGAAATTTTGAAGTATTTTACGATAACATGGATGAAAGAGAAAGGATTCTCTTCAAGTCTTATCTCCATGATCTGAGGGTGAAAGCTCATTCACCATTTGTTACTTCAAACGGCGAAACATCCCAGGCCACTTTATTCTAGAATAGACATGGTAGTTAAATTCAATTGTACAACAGACAATAAGAAGGATTATTACGAGATAAGGAAAAAGGTCTCTTTTCACCGGGCAACACCAATTAGAGAAAGGCAAAGGGATCTGAAAGACGAGTTCTTTTGCGAACTCGAGGTTTTATCCCACGGTGGATCGCTTTACAGGGAACTGAAGGAGTCTGGTCTTTGCAAGACAATTGTGTTAATAACTGACCTAACAGAATCTTAAATGCATTTTTTTTAAACACACAGGGATTATAAATTTGGATTGTCTATGAATGAAGAGGATTACTTAGGTTACGAAGAGGGTAGCGGATATACCCAAATCGACGAGCAGCAGTTAGAAAGCACGCTTAAAAGATGGTGCGACGAAGCATACGAACTTCTACAAGAAGAAGGTCTCAGAATATCTAATGATGCACATAGGGAAAAAGCTTTGCTTGCCCTCCGCAGAATGCTTGGACTATTTATAGAGCAAGAGGAGTATGAGAAATGTACTCTGGTTAAGCAAATCCTAGAAAAAAACTTCAAACCAAATTCAGATTTGACTCCTTTGTTTGATTATAGAACACTATGAAAAAACCAACTTTTGGAAGCAGAACTGGAGGGGTAAAAACACTGGAGTGCAAGGAATGCAAAGCAAAAGTTCACAACGTTGACACAAAAGCTGATGCAGTGACTTGCTGGAAGTGTGTAGCCAAAAGCCTAAATCCCAGATCAGCAATTATATCAGATATGAGCAAAGAAGAGCTGGAAAGGTTCTTTAAAAAACAGAAGAAAAATGGAAGATCAGAAAACTAGAGAATTAAAGGCACAGTACAACCAGGTAGTTACTAATGTTGCCAGGAACGTATATCTCAAAATGCAAGAGGTAGTCAGGGATCTTAATGAAGCCAACATCAAGGATGAGGATAAAGATGCGATCCGACTTCATATGATTAGGATGGTGACTAGTAAACCAAATTCTCCTAATCAGTAATGAGGAGGAAGCTGGTTGTTTGGTGGCACACCTACAGAAGAGGTGGCAAAATTGCTAGAGACCTAAGCAGGGAAATACGAAAAGAAAACATCAAACAGATCAAGAAAAATATTATGCACGACCTAATGGTCGGACACAATATTGGAGATTACACGATGCAAAATTCGGATCTTGAGATATTTATTAAGCTCCAAAAATATCCACCGATTTCAAAGCTCGAAGAGCTACACCAAAGATATAGAGGTAATGATTTGGAATATCGAGGCTGATATATACAACTGTTTCCCCGACAACCCAAAAGGAGCAAGTATCTGCAAAGATCTGCTCCTTTTTTTATTGTATTAGGTTTGAGATACAATTTTTTTTATACGTAAATTAAAAGTAGATTAGCATTCTAAAAATAAGAGCAAGTTAGTGATGAGAAAGTTAGCAACAATTAAAACAATCGATAAGTTAGATCCAATTGAAGGCGCCGATCGAATCGAATTAGCAACAGTAGGAGGTTGGAAAGTCGTAGTTGCAAAAGACGTAGGACACCAAGAAGGCAATAAGGTAGTTTACTGTGAAATAGACAGTTTCTTGCCTATTGAGCCGGAGTTTGAGTTCCTGCGCAAGAGTTCATACAAGAAAATGGCAGATGGAACCGAAGGTTTCCGTCTAAAAACTATCAGACTCCGTGGTCAATATTCTCAAGGCCTGATTCTTCCTCTTGAGGATGCAATCAATGTGATGAAACGCAAGAATGGGGAAGTTTACAGTGAAATGCTCGAAGAAGGCATGGAGGTAACCGATCTCTTAGGAATTACTAAATGGGAACCACCTGTACCTGCAAATCTTGCCGGAACTGCTAAAGGTAACTTCCCAAGTTTTATCCAAAAGACTGATGAAGAGCGCATTCAAAACTTGACTAAGGATCTTGAAAGGTGGAAAGAGGATGGAACCCTATTCTATATGACTGAAAAGTTGGATGGTAGTTCTGCAACTTTTTACTTGAGAGATGGAGAGTTTGGAGTTTGTTCACGTAATCTAGATCTAAAGGAATCAGAAGATAATACGTACTGGAAAGTTGCACGTGAACTTAAGATTGAAGAAAAGCTAAAGGAACTTGGGCGTAACATTGCAATCCAAGGTGAACTTATCGGTGAAGGAATTCAAAAGAACCGTTACAAAATTAAGGGACATACAGTTCGCTTCTTTAATGTGTTTGACATTGACAAGTTTGAAAAGGCATCAAGGGACGAGTTCATGGAGATCATTGTCAATAAGATGGGTCTTGAAACAGTACCTGTCCATATGTTGCCATTACCAATAGCACATGATGTGGCTGGCCTATTGGAGCTTGCTGAAGGTAAATCACAATTAAACAAAGATGCTGAACGTGAAGGACTTGTAATTCGTAGCTTGGACAATAAGATTTCATTTAAAGCAATTAGTAACAAATTCTTATTGAAAAACGAGTAAAAAATGATTGACAACATAGAACATATCAAAGAATTATTGAACTTCAGTGATGAGGGTGACTTCTACATGCTCTATGTTTTTAAGAGAAAGAAGGACCAACCTGAAGGTGAAAGAGATAACCACCAGTCAGTAAGAACCATTAAAACGTATTGTGTTGAATCTGTTGAATATCTTGGGAAAAGATATGATGAGATTAAACAATTATGTGAGATGTTTAAGGCTCGTGCTTATATCCACATACAAAAACAAAATCATAAAGACGTATCGTTGAATATGATGGTTGCATTGGCTCAACGTATTCAGGATGGTAATCTAAAACAACACCACCTGTTTGATTCTGTGGTTGGTCAGTTAAAAACTCGTGAGAAGAGATGGATTGTAGATGTGGATGTAAAGGATGCCGTATTTACCGAAAGACTTTCTGAGTTTATTAATGCGATTAGACCCGAAGGTCCAAAGATTGAAACTAAAATTCCAACTAAAAGTGGTTATCATCTAATCACAAAAAGATTTGATGTGATGGAGTTCAAGGAACATTATCCTGATATTGATATCCAAAAAAAGAACCCAACTCTTTTGTACTACCCTGATAGTTTAGAAAATTCGTAAAATGAACTTAGAAACTCTACATAGATATCACGAAGATGGACTGTTATACAAACAGACCCATCCGACTCTACCATTAACCATTTGGAACTACACTGAGAAAGTCCAATATGAAGGTTTGTGGGATGGGGTGACCTTGCAATGTAGAGGATTGGTAACCGATGATAACGGTGACATAGTTGCTAGACCTTTCAAAAAGTTCTTCAATATTGAAGAGGGTAAACATAATTCAACTTCAGAGTTTGACGTATATGAAAAGATGGATGGCTCACTTATCATTGTATTTTGGTATGACGGTGGATGGGTTGTGGCATCAAGAGGTTCATTTACTTCAGAACAAGCGGTTGCTGCATCTAAAATATTCTTTGAAGAATTAGACCATAACTTTTCAATCGGTATCACTTACCTCTTTGAATTCACCGCAAATTGGAATAGAATTGTGGTGGATTATGGTGATGAAGATAACTTAACTTTGTTGGGTGCAATCCGAACTGATGATGGGACCGAAGCCACCCACGAACAATTGGAAATGATTGCGAAGGGATCTAATTGTGACGTGGTTAAAAAGTATGACGGAATTAAGGATTACACCACATTAAAAGGAATGGTTGAAGACAACCATGAAGGTTTTGTGGTTCGTTTTTCTAATGGAGACCGAATGAAGGTTAAAGGTGAAGAATACGTTCGTCTACATAAGATTATGACCAACCTGTCAACCACAGCGGTATGGGAGGTTTTATCCAATGGTGGGAGTATGGATGAATTACTCAAAGATGTTCCTGATGAGTTCTACGAGAAAATCAAAGAGTATGAGAATGAACTTAATTTTTCATTCTACACCATAAATAAAGAATATGCCTGGATCTTTAACACGATAAGGAATCAATATTTTGAAGCTCACGAGAAAGAATTTAACAGAGCTGAGTTTGCCATGCTAGCAAAAAAATATAAGTACCCATCAATTTTGTTCTCATTGTTGGATGGTAAAGATATTTCACCCCTTGTTTGGAAGATTGTAAAACCAGAGTTTAAAAAACTATAAATTATGAAAATTGACAAAAGTAAAGTAATTAAGACCAAACCTGTAATGATTAAACAAGGATTCGGTATGGACATTTCACTTATTCCCTTAATCCTATTATTCTTGTTATTAGTTATTATTTCATCTTGCACATTACCCGACCCGATAATGACAAGGGATGAGTATACTGTAACGGATACATTAAAAGTATCAAAAAACGGGTTTGGACGGGTGTTAGGTTATGATGTGATTATCTTTAACCATTACGACAGTGCACACCATTATGGGTGGATATCTGAATCAGGTGAATTAAGAGAGTTTAACCCAAGGCCAATTAAAAAATAATAATAATGATAATCAAAGTAGACTGGATTTTTGAGCAGCACCGAAATACTAACCACCTATACGGAGGGTACCTTCCTTATGAGTTCCATTTGAACATGGCTCATATGGTTTATAACGAGTTTAACTACTTGTTAGACGACACTAAAGATTACTACACAGGTGAGGAATACACAGGACATGGTCAAGGCATTGTCAGTTTAAATGAAGCTTGTTATTTGGCGGTATATGGTCACGATTTGATTGAGGACACAAGAGTTTCATATAACGATGTGAAATCTATGTTGGGACAAGAATCTGCAGATATAATTTATGCGGTTACCAACGAAAAAGGTAAGACGCGTAAGGAGAGAGCAAACACGAAATATTACATGGGCATTAGAGAAACTCCAGGTGCGGTATTCGTTAAACTATGTGACCGAATTGCGAATGTTAGATATTCAAAAATGACAGGTAGTCGAATGTTTGAGATGTACCGCAAGGAGAATGGTGATTTTGAAAAGGCTCTTGGTCGTTATACTGATTACCGACATTTGGAACCGATGTTCGTCGAACTTGATAAAATTTTAGGATTGTGAAATTGATATTAGAAAAAGGTCAGAACCTATTCTTTACCAGTGACACTCACTACGGTCACTCAAATATTTGTCGTGCCACATCAAAGTGGTCCGACAATAGCTTGACTCGCGATTTTAAATCTCTCGATCACATGAATACAACACTGGTAAACAACATCAATGAGGTGGTTGGGGAGAACGACATTTTAATTCACTTGGGTGATTGGTCTTTTGGTGGATTTGAGAATATTGCTGAGTTTAGAAATAGGATCTCGTGCAAGAATATCCACTTGATTCTTGGGAACCATGACCACCATATCGAAAGAAATAAAGGCGGGGTTCAGGATTTATTCTCATCGGTTAATCACTACCTCAACTTAGACCTAAGAAGACCGAGTGAACGGAGGAAGGGTGAAATGGATAAATTCAAGTTTATATTAATGCATTTCCCAATCGCAAGTTGGGACGGTATGGGTCGTAAGGTAATGCACTTACATGGACACGTCCACTTACCACCTAACTTAAGAATTTCGGAAGGAAGAGCAATGGATGTCGGTGTTGATGGAAATGACTATTACCCCTTAGGTTTGTTCGATGTAATAAACTTATTGAAGGACAGGCCAGTTAAAAAACTATGTTTGCCGAAAGATCACCACGAAAAAAACATATGATATGAAAAAATTACTCCTGTTGAGAGAATTTAAGCTAGTATAAGATGGTTGATAAAAAGAATTATGAAGAGATTCCTACAATTGATTTGAAACTGGAATCTAAGGAGGTAAAACCTGGAATTGTTTATACTCCATGGGTACTTGTAACCACACCATACATGATGGTTTCAGATAAGGATGGTACTAGAAAGGTTTGGATTAAAAACAAATGGAAGATCTTTCTGTACTATGCTTACCAAATAACCCGGATCAAATGGTTCATAAAAAAATACAAAGAAAATGGAAAATGATCTATTTGCTTTAATTGCGCTCTTCATAATCTTCATTTTTGCCATGTTTTATGTAGCACCTGTACTTGTCAGGTCAATCGAATTATGGGTTGATGATTATGTGTGGAAACACTATCGTAAAGACCTTAATCTAAGACAAAGTTTAATTTCAAGAAATGGTGAAGAGTTTTTGAATTTACTCAAACAAAACAATATTTCAGTCCATGATGTTCTTAGAGATCCTGAGTATTGTGAAGATTTTGTAATCAAAATCGAAAAAGTAAAAGAGGATATTGAATCAGGTAAACTAACAAAAGAAAAATACACATGAAATTTTATATATGAAAAAATTATTCTTATTAAGAGGTTTACCAGGAATGGATGACATATAGTACATAAATTATAACTTAATTATCATGGAAACTTTTTATAAGAATTGTCCCCTGTGTACTTCTAAAATGGAATATAAAACAAAATCCACATTAAATTATTCTATCAAACATAATAAATTATGTAGATCGTGTTCTGCTAAAAATGCAGCAAAAAAGTACCCTGATAGGGGTTGGACTAAATTGAATGAAAAAGTTAAATCAGGTGAAAGATTAAATGGATTTGCAAATAAAACACATTCTGATAAAACTAAATTAAAAATGTCGCAGGCTGATAAATCATATACACAAACAAAAGAATTTAGGCAAACTATGTCTAATGTTACTTCAGGTGAAAATAATCCAATGTATAGTAAAACAGTATATGATATTTGGGTTAAAAAATATGGTAAAGATATTGCAGATATTAAAGAAGCAAATAGAATTTCAAAATTAAGTAAAGCTTTTTCTGGTGAAAATAATCCAATGTATGGTAAGCTAAGTCCGTTTGGATCCGGTAATGGCTGGTCGGGTTGGTATAATGGTTGGTTTTTTAGAAGTATACTAGAATTATCATATATGATAAATGTTATTGAAAGATTTAATTTAAAATGGGAATCAGTCGAAAATAAACAATATCAAATAAAGTATATTGATTATAAAGAAACTGAACGAACATATGCTGCTGACTTTATAATTGAAAATAAATACATGATTGAAATAAAGCCAAAAAAATTACATAATTCAAAGAATGTAATTCTTAAAAAAGAAGCGGCTAATAGATGGTGCAAATCTCATGGGTTTATTTATAAATTAACAGAATGTACTAGACTAACCGATAATGAACTTGTAGAATTAATAGAATCTAATAAAATACAATTAACAAATAGATACAAACTAAAATATAATGAACAATTTAAAAACAAATAGAGCCCACGATAAGGTACTGTACCTGTTACGTGGGCTCCCGTGACCAGGTTCAGGTAAATCATCATTGGCAAAATCTTTATCCAACGCCACTACAGGTCATGTTGAAGCTGATATGTATTTTATGAATGGTGATAACTATGAATTTGATCCTTCTAAATTAAAAGAAGCACACCAGTGGTGCAAAGACGTAGCAGAGGGTTGGATGTCTCCTGAAACCGGATATTTAGATACCATAATTGTTTCAAACACATTTACCAGAGAATGGGAGATGAAGCCATATTACGAATTAGCAGAAAGGTACGGATATACAGTGTTCTCTTTGATAGTTGAAAACCGTCACGGAGGAGTGAATACTCATGGAGTTCCCGAGGATAAATTAGAAGAAATGAGTGAGAGATTTGAATTTAAATTATGAGAAACAAAAAAAGCAAATTCTACACCAAGGACAATCGTCCTTTCAAAGAGAAGCTAAAATCTTTTCTTCAAAGCATGCTGTTCTGGAGAGGTCGTGCTAAAGGCATGATCCACACAAGAAACATCGGGTGGGATGATCTAAGATTTATTTTCTTTCCCAAAGACTTCGGTGAGAAATACGGGTATCTAGGAGCTAGACTTTGGAAAGATGAGGGTTCTTACTTCGATGCACTTTATCCTCTTGTTCTTGCTTTAGACTATGAAGCAAAGCCAAAGTGGTGTCCAAGATGGTTTTTGAGATTCCTACATGTGTTTGGTGATGACAGATCTATAGTTAGAGTAAGAAATCGAACACTCTCCAACTTAAAAAGAAAGCTCACAAAGGGAATCAGTTTTACGGACTGGAAAACAAAATGGTCAGATCACGATCTCAGGATCAGCATCATTGCTCCAGAGCGTTTACAAAATTTGGCTGATTACATAGAATACGGATATTACAAAAGAGGAGAAGAAGCCTTAAATAAGAAATAAATGAAGGAGAAAGCAATTAGATTCAATAACGACTGGAAAGGTCTTAGAATATACGAAGAGAACAAAAAGAGGGAGGCAGAGAATAGTGTCAAAGCCGTTAAAACCAGAGAAAGATGAGAGTTTATTCAAAAAAGATCTACTATTCAATAGGGAAAGAAGTTTTAAGAGACAACAATGTCATAACCTCATTGGGATCGGAAGCAGAAGCTAAGAGCCACGCTGATGAGTTGAATAGGATGTTTAGGCCCGGCAGCACTGAACTAAACGGGTTTGTCAATTTACTGAGGGATGAAATAGGTCTTTATGAAGATAAAGAATTGACCGCTGAAGTCATTGTTGAATCTTTGAAGGATATGATTGACTCACGGACAATTAACATAACACCTAAGAGAGATGAAAGCAATAATTAGAAACATCATCAGTATGCTCACAATGAAAAGAACACTAAAGACATCTTTCGTGGATAGAGTTAGCGGTAAAACTATATTTTTCTATAAAGACAAATACGGCACTGAGTGGATGTCTGAATACCCATACTACCCATTTAATTTTAGAGCAAAAACCAAAGGAGAATGAAAAATACCTTACTAATAGTACTAGCATTTTACATCTTTGGGTTAACTTCATTCTTGGTAGCATCAGAGATTTCACCTGAGCCAATCCAGAAGCAACTAGAGATCCAAGAACCTAAACCACTTTACAACTTAGACCTATCGGAGTTAGACAAACTTGATTGTGTATATTGGTGGGAGATACAAAATGATACACTTAAGATCTGGACAGCAGAAGATGAAAAGAAAAGCGAGGCTGAGAGGCACGAATATATTAGATCACTTGATCCAGACGGCTGGGAATAACGAAATGGGATTTAACCCCATGCTCACACCCAAGCAAATCCTAATGTCCGGCGCTTTTGGCGGGTGCTATTTTGGAGTTGAGGTTGAGAAAAAAGGAGACTACGACTACCAAAAATTGTTTGATGAAGCACTAGATGGGGTTGACCCAACTCTTTATCTATCAACCACTTACAAAACCAAGGTCAACAAATTTAAGACTTCTGCTGGCCTGAGCTACCAAGAGTGGAAGCAGAAAGGTTGGATTCACGAAGATGATCCTTACGGATGGTTTGAATGGTACCTTAAATATCACTCCGGGAGGAGACATCCAGATGATGCAAGACAGATCAAAAGATGGCACAATTTCTGTGGACCTGATGGCAGATGGAGAAGAACCATCTACAAAAAGATTCATGCTACCGGCAATTGGGATGTGTCACCGAGAATACAACAAAGTCTTCTACATTGGGGATATCAGGTGAATCGAAGAGACTACGAGCACTTCTTAGACAAAAACAATTTATGACAAGGGAAGAATTAGAAAAAGAGCTTAAAAGAGCTTACAGAGCGCAAAGCGACGCTCTACAGGCAGGGTTGCTGGTTGGGTTTTTAGTAGGTGCAGGAGCTGCAGCTATTTTTCTCTCACTAGTTTAAAACACCTGAAAAGGAAATTTTTAAAAAAATAAACTTAAATTTTAAAACAAAAACTATATGAAATTCATTAGCAATTGGTACCCAGTCATTCTTGCATTTGTTGCTTTACTTTATTCAGTAACACTTGGTCTTACCGGTAATATTGAGGAAGCACAATATTCTGCACACTGGCCTGGTACAATACTCCTATTCGCCATAGCAATTAGACAAAGAAGAATTACTAACTCTTAAAAATAAGTTATAATGGACTATGGAATGTACGCGGTTGGTGCTATTATTTTTGGACTCTATATGTGGTTTACTATTTGGAATATAATTTACAATGGTAATAAACAAGAAGAAGAAAATAAGGCAACTATCGAAAACGATATTATAGACTATGATGGAATGGGCAATTTCAGTCGGTTTCCAAAATCAAAAGAAAATAAACCGGAAGAAACCATTTAAGATGAAACCGCTAATTATTATAGGTCACCCAGATCAAGAAAGTTTTTGCTATAATGGCATTTTTAAGTCTATTAAGCAAGAGTTTGATGATAAGGGTATTGAGTATGAAACGATAGATCTTTATTCAGACAAACTACACAGAAACAGACAAGATCTAATCGCACATTACCAAGATCTAGTAAAAGAGGCTACACATTTATACTTAGTCTCGCCAGTTTGGTGGTTTAGAATGACGCCAAAGATGGAAACATTCTTTGATGAGGTATTTACACCAGGTTTTGCATACAAATTTGTACCGATTGTAGGCAAATACGCATATCCAAAACCATTCTTAAAGGACAAGAAGGTCAGAACATACATTACACATGGCGCTCCAGCATTACCAGTCTTAACACTCTATCTCAACTCAGTTAAACTAAGACTGGTAATGGGAGTCTATACATTTGTATTTGGCTGGTCTCCTAAAAGATGGACCAAGACTAAACAGTTCTGGTCGGTTCCATTCGTCACTGATGAAAAAAGAAAGTCCTATCTTGAAAGCGTAGAGAAGGACCTTAAGAGGGACATAAAGAAACATGGATAAATAAACTAGAATGGTGCCCTCATTTGATGCCCTGTTCATCCATTCAAAAATAGATTCAAATCAAAAAATCAAAAATAGCATGAAGAAGAAAGCATTAAAATTCATAAATAACTGGTACCCCGTATTAATAGCATTTGCTGCATTATTATATTCAGTAGGATTGGGATTAATAGGAAGGGTTGAAGAAGCCCAGTACTCAGCTCATTGGCCTGGTACAATACTCCTATTCGCCATAGCAATTAGACAACGTAGAATTACTAACAGTAAAAACAACTAATTATGGGAACTGGATTTTTTGCAGTAGGTGCTGTTATTTGGGCACTCTACATGTACTTTACTATATGGAATATCTTCAATGGTTCTAAAAAGCAGAGAGAAGAGAATGGTCCAGTAGTAGATGAAACAGATATGGACGGGGTGGGAAACTTTAGCAGATTTCCTGCAGATAAAAGGGATTATAGATTTGAGAAAGACGAAATGGATTAACTATGTGTATATCAGCAATAATATTTGAATACGAAAACGAAGAACAGTATTTGGAAGCTCATCCTCAGCAACCACCCAATTGGTCTCAGAATTACCTTTAGGTTATATTGTAACTCTACTTGACATCTTGATGTAGGTCTTGTACACATCCGAGTTCTCGATACAGGAATTGTTCCACCTTTGATAGGTACCTAGAGACATTGGTCCTCCAAGATTAAACCTAGCACAGTTGCTGATTGCATCGAAGTAATCGGAGATCTGCTCATAATAGTCGCTGTCCTTCTCTATATTGTACTCCTCTGGATTGTGATAATAATCATACAGCATCTCAGCAAATTCATCAGGAGAATAGCCATGACCTCCCATCGTATTTAAGAAGTCCAACATCCTCTCCTCCTCTTGGGTTAGAGTTAGACCAAGTCCCCTTAGATCCGACTGAAGATCGTCAAACCTCTCACCATCCATTAAATCCTGTTCTACCCTATACATATCAAGCTCCTCTTGGGTAGGAGCCCCTGTGATTTCTGCATTATCTGCGATTTCTGAAGCAAACACCACAGAAGTGTCTTTTTGGAAGAGATATTTATATTTCCTCTGCACAGACTTGGGGGTATAATCCGTAACTTCTCCAGTCTCGGATTCAAAAAGTGCATATGTAAGCAGGTGTCTCATGTGGACTATATATCCGAGGTCAGAGTTGGGGTTTGGTCCAGAGTTCTTCGTTGTGGATAAGATTTTCACCCTCCCAGACCTCTACATAAAGAACTTCGAGCTCATCGCCACCGAAGAATGCATCTGGTGGGGCTACTCTAAGCTTTAACCAGGGTGCCAAACATCTTTCGACATATTTCTCACAATCATATGCTGTTAAGAGAACTCCTATTTTCATATCACTCTATGCGTACCATCCATGAATTACCAATACCTTGGACTCTGCCTTCCATACCACGGGAAGCAAAGAATTCGTTGACAGCTTTGTTTACTCCCGGAAAATAGAAATCGTGCCCTGCAAAGATGCCACCTGGTTTGACTTTAGAAAACCAAGCAGCAAGGTCCTTCCGAACTGCATCTTCAGAATGATCCCCGTCGATAAAAACAAAATCAAGAGATGCATCATCGTACATGTTGCAAGCTTCGTCAGATTCAAGCCTAATGGTTCTTTGTTGCAAACCTTTAACAAGATCAATATTTCTAAGGAATGTCATGTAAGCATCCCTATCCCGGATCTTATCTAGGTATTCTCTCTTTTCATCATACTGGAACCACGGATCGATAAAATCCACACTGATATGTTTGCCGGAGTTTACAATTTCAACCCCAAGATAGCAGCTGGATCTGCCATAGAGACAGCCAACTTCCACAAACTTGCCTCCATCGATAGCCTCTTTGACCACCATGGAATAAAGATCTGGATAATCAAAATAATCTGGCAAAATGCCTTCGTAAAAGTGCTCCACAGGATTTGATAATTTATCTGTGTTTTATAGATGCAAAAGAAGTCATTGTTCCTAGGCAAATTCTAAAAAAGCAACGATTAGAATCCTACATCATCTAAATCTCCAACCAGATCTGCACTATCCCCATACCCTTTAGGCCAGACAAGCTTGGCTCTTGTTTCCCTAAAGTTCTCATCGTTCCAAACCACTTTAAGCTTCATTATCATGCCTGCAGGATCTTTTTGGATTTCTTTATTAAGTTCCTCAACAGATAATAGAGTAGAGATAAGCTTCTGTGCCTCTGGGGTTCCTTCCTTCAGCACCTTTAGCCAGCCCTCGAGGTTCCATTCTCTATTCGTGAGTTCAAATGCATCACAAATGAAATCTCTACCCACCTTTTGCGGTGCTCCTGCAAGGGATGTGAGATTGTTGTTCCGACAATAGAAACCCCAACCCACCTCCTGTGGTGCTCCTGCAAGGCTGGTGAGGTTGTTGTTCGAACAACCGAAACCCCCACGGACCACTTGTGGTGCTCCTGCAAGGCTTGTGAGATTGTTGTTCCGACAATTGAAACTCCCACCCACCTCTTGTGGTCCTCCTTTCAGGCTTGTGAGTTCGTTGCCCGAACAATAGAAATTCCCACGGACCACTTGTGGTGCTCCTTCAAGGCTTGTGAGATTGTTGTACGAACAATCGAAATCCCCACCCACCTCTTGTGGTGCTCCTTCAAGGCTTGTGAGATTGTTGCCCCGACAAACGAAATTCCCACCAACCTTTTGTGGTGCTCCTGCAAGGCTTGTGAGATTGTTGTTCCGACAATTGAAACTCCCACCCACCTCTTGTGGTGCTCCTTTAAGAGATGTGAGATTGTTGCCCCGACAAACGAAATTCCCACCAACCACTTGTGGTGCTCCTTCTAGGCTTGTGAGTTTGTTAGTGTTGTCATCACAATCGAAATCTCCACCCACCCCTTGTGGTCCTCCTGCCAGGCTTGTGAGGTTGTTGTACGAACAAGCGAAATTCCCACCCACCTCTTGTGGTCCTCCTTTCAGGCTGGTGAGGTTGTTGTTCGAACAACCGAAACCCCCACGGACCACTTGTGGTCCTCCTGCCAGGCTTGTGAGATTGTTGTTCCGACAATAGAAATCCCCACCCACCTCCTGTGGTGCTCCTTTAAGAGATGTTAGTTTGTTGTTCGAACAACCGAAACTCCCACCCACCTCTTGTGGTGCTCCTTTAAGAGATGTTAGTTTGTTGTTAGAACAATAGAAATTCCCACCCACCTCCTGTGGTCCTCCTGCAAGGCTTGTGAGTTTGTTGTCATAACAATCGAAATTCCCACGGACCTCCTGTGGTCCTCCTGCAAGGCTTGTGAGGTTGTTGTTAGAACAATAGAAATTCCCACTCACCTTGCCAAACTTGACTCCCTTAAAGTCTTTCAGTTCCCCAGAACGACAATCAAAATCACCTTTCACATCCACCAGTCCTGTAGCAGGATTATAGGACCAAGTTCCCTTGGTGTACTTGTCCAAGAATGCTTCCTGACTCTTGGTCAGACCGGTCTTGGCTTCAAACAATTGATATGTCTTGAGGTGCTTCATAATTTAAAATCCTATATCATCTAGATCTCCAGCCAGATCTGCACTATCCCCATACCCTTTAGGCCAGACAAGCTTGGCTCTTGTTTCCCTAAAGTTCTCATCGTTCCAAACCACTTTAAGCTTCATTATCATGCCTGCAGGATCTTTTTGGATTTCTTTATTAAGTTCCTCAACAGATAATAGAGTAGAGATAAGCTTCTGTGCTTCTGGACTTCCTTCCTTCAGCACCTTTAGCCAGCCCTTAAGGTTCCATTTCCCCTTCTCGAGTCCAAATGCACCACAACTGAATTCTCCACCCAACTCTTGTGGTGCTCCTGCCAGGCTTGTGAGGTTGTTGTACGAACAAGCGAAATTCCCACCCACCTCTTGTGGTCCTCCTTTCAGGCTTGTGAGTTTGTTGTTCCGACA
>CALAZP010000170.1 GCA_937926355.1 uncultured Saprospirales bacterium | reverse complement strand
ACGAGGATACAGGTGAAGCGAAAATTTATTTTCCCCTGTATTGAACTAAAAACAATTGTATGCCACGGTCAGTTAATGCAGTAGCTTCTCGAAAGAGAAGAAAAAAGATTCTAAAGTTAGCCAAAGGTTATTTTGGTGCCCGTTCTAATGTTTATACAGTAGCAAAAAATGCAGTTGAAAAAGGTCTTCAATATGCATATAGAGACAGAAAACAAAAGAAAAGAATGTTCAGAAGACTTTGGATAGCTAGAATTAATGCTGCTGCTAGAGTCAATGGAACAACTTACTCTAAGTTAATTCATGCCCTATCCAATAACGATATAGACTTAAACAGGAAAGTTTTAGCAGACTTAGCGATGAATCATCCTGAAACGTTCAAGGGTATAGTAGATTCCGTTAAATAATTTTTCATCTGTGACTTTTGTCACTTGAATTTAATCCTTGTTTGTAGTATATTATGGTCTTTAGCAATTAGTAACTAAAAGCCTATATACTATGACAGTTAACATTCAAGCCCCTTTTGCCGTTGATGGGTATTTCAAGAAGT
The DNA here is from genome assembly GCA_937926355.1 of uncultured Saprospirales bacterium. GTDB lineage: Bacteria > Bacteroidota > Bacteroidia > Chitinophagales > Saprospiraceae > CALAZP01. The sequence goes on along the minus strand of CALAZP010000170.1, from coordinate 22,548 downwards.
TGATTGATGAAAAAGTAGAAAAACTTTCTACGTTTTACGACGGAACCACCACTATTTCATTTTTCATGAAAGAAGACGAGCATCGTCACTTGAATAGTGACGGGAAGACCGTTGAAATTCAATGTAACGTTCCCGGAACAGAACTTTTTTCTTCTGGAAGCGCGGAAACCTTTGAAATCGCTTTGGCTGACGCTTATGAAAAGATGAGACGCCAAATAAAAAAATATAAGGAGAAAAAATAAAAAAAGGGCCTCTCGGCCCTTTTTTTATTATCTAACAAACATCATTTCTCTGTATTTCACTAAAGGCCACTCTTTATCATCAACCAAATATTCTAGTCGATCAGCATGCATCCGGATAGTATCCATTAAAGGCTTAACTTTATTGCAATAACTTTTTGCCACTTCAATAGGTTCCTCTTTCGCATTAGCATCTTTTCTAGCTTGAGTCATTATGTCAACGGTATCTTTTATGACAGATATGTTTTCGCTAATTCTCTTAATTAAATCGATTTGAGCCTCATATAGATTAGCAGAGAGTCCCAATTCTTTCAATTGAAGCGCGTTATCCGCTAATTGGCTTTGGTAATTTATTGCAGCAGGCAACACGTGATTAATAACCATTTCTCCTAATGTCCTGGATTCAATTTGAAGTTTGAGGACATAATTCTCGCACATGACTTCGAAATGCGCATCTAATTCTCTCTTTGTAAATACCCCACTAGAAGTAAATAAATCTACTGCGCTATCAGTTACATAAGCCATTAAAGCATCCGGAGTATTAGGGGTATTTCCTAAACCTCTTTTAGCAGCCTCACTTTTCCATTCTTCGCTATAGCCGTCTCCTTCGAATCTAATAGGTTTGGATTCAGTAATGTATCTTTTTAAAATAGCAAGTATAGCAGAATCTTTGTCCATTCCTTTGCTCATCATTTGATCCAACTCTACTTTAAAGTCCCGTAACTGCTTTCCAACAATAGTATTCATTACGGTCATGGGCGCCGCACAGTTCATAGAAGAACCCACCATTCTAATTTCAAACTTATTACCTGTGAAAGCGAAAGGGGATGTTCTGTTTCGATCAGTGTTGTCTAATTCCAAATTTGGAATTTTACTTAACAAGTCCAACACCTCTTTTACTCCAGCCTCATCGGCATCAATTCCTTTTTCAATATTATCTAGCACCTTAGTTAAGGTATCTCCTATAAATACCGATATAATGGCAGGTGGCGCTTCATTTGCACCTAATCTATGATCATTAGAAGCAGAAGCTACAGATGCTCTTAAAATATCAGCATAGCGGTAAACCGCCTGAATGGTATTGACGAAGAAAGTTAAAAACAATAAATTTTTACCCGGTTGTTTGCCAGGTGACAACAGATTGACTCCAGTATTGGTAGACATGGACCAATTGTTGTGTTTTCCAGAACCATTAACGCCTGCAAATGGCTTTTCATGAAGTAAAACACTTAGATGGTGTCTCTTGGCTACCCTATCCATCAAATCCATCAATAACTGGTTGTGATCTACAGCTAGGTTGACCTCTTCAAACATAGGAGCTAGTTCGTACTGACCAGGACCAACTTCATTGTGCCTGGTTCTAACAGGTATCCCCAATTTATGACATTCTGTTTCCAAATCTCTCATATAAGCGTAAACCCGCTCCGGTATAGAACCAAAGTAGTGATCGTCTAATTGTTGACCCTTTGGTGAGAATTTGCCCAGAATTGTTCTTCCAGTCATCAGAATATCTGGCCTCGCGTTAACAAATACTTCATCGACTAGAAAGTATTCCTGCTCCCATCCTAAGGTGGCAATGACCTTATTGACTTTGTCGTCAAATAATTGACAAACTGGAATAGTAGCTTGAGCAAGGTATTCCTGAGATTTTAAAAGAGGAAGTTTATAATCCAAAGAATCCCCTCCATAGGTGACAAAAATAGTTGGGATACAAAGTGTTTTTCCATTTCCTACCTCTAAAATAAATGCTGGGGATGAGGGATCCCATGCAGTATATCCCCTTGCTTCAAAGGTTGAACGTAAACCACCTCCTGGGAAACTGGAGCCATCTGGCTCTTGCTGTACTAGAGTATCTCCAGTGAATTCTTCGAGAATTTTGCCGTCAGGCGTTACAGTAAAAAAGGAGTCGTGTTTTTCTGCAGTTCCACCAGTAAGTGGTTGAAACCAGTGAGTGTAATGAGTAGCGCCGTGGTCCATAGCCCATCGTTTCATACCTTCGGCCACAATTTTGGCATTCTCCTTAGAGAATTTCTCTCCTGCTGCAATAGCTGATACAACCGATTGGAAATCCTTCTCTGTAAGGTATTCTTTCATAGACGCCTCGTTAAATACATGGCTACCGAAGAAAGAGGAAATTTTGGAATTGGGAACATCAACATAATCCAAATCCAAACGATCCCTAGTCATCACCGTGTCCAGGGCTTGGAATCTTGACATACTCATAGTGTATTTGTTTTAAGTTACTTACTAAATTCTTTTTGCTTGTAAACGACACAATATTAAGACGTGAGATTTGAAAAAAATGTAGTATTTTGCTATTTAATGTGATGCTCAGTAGCTACCTTTACCAAATAAAATCTTGTTTTTCAATACGTTATAAAGCAAGAGTTTGTGATGCCCAATAATCATAAAGAACAAGTTTTCTCTCTTATAAAATCTCTATCCAAATCTGAGAAAAGGAATTTTAAACTTTATTCTAATAGGATTCAATCCGAATCTGGGTTAAAGTTTGTTCAATTATTCGAGGCTATGGATAAGATTCCTCGGTACGACGAAAAATTATTACTTCAAAAGCTGCCCAATATTAAGAAAAGTCAGCTAGCCAATCTCAAAAGGCATCTTTATGGGCAAATTTTGACTAGTCTTCGATTAATTTACATCGATAAAAATATAGATATTCAAATTCGAGAGCAATTGGATTTCGCTAGAATACTTTACGGTAAAGGATTGTATATGCAAAGTCTCAAGTTGTTGGAGAGAATTAAAAAAATAGCTGAAGATCACCATCAGGATATTTTACATCTGGAGATTCTCGAATTTGAAAAAATGATTGAAGCTAGGCATATTACCAGAAGTAGAATGATTGCTAATAAAATGGAAACCCTTCTAGAATCATCTATTCACAGAAGTACAGTAACTTATCGAAATAATTTTTTATCTAATCTCAATATTCAAATTCAGGGATGGTATATTCAATTTGGACATGCTCGAACTACGGAAGAAAAAAAGGAATTTGAGTGTTTTTACCAATCATTACTTCCGGATTCGTTGGATTTAAAGGAAATGACTTTTTTCGAAAAGGTTAATTATTTCCAAGCTAAATTTTGGTTTTATTATATTCTCCTAGACTTCAAAAAGGCCAAAACCTACACCAATCAATGGTTTGAAATCTTCCAAAAAAACCCTCAGATGCAACGGAAAGATCCAATGTTGTACACTAGAGGTTTATACTATGTACTCGTATTGCAGTTTATACTGAAAGAGAAAGAGGAATTTCAAAAGAACCTATTAGTATTTGAAGAATTTGTTCAGATTGAAAAAAATACTTGGAATATGAATACCCGGATGACTGGGTTTGTATACCTTTCGCTTTCTCAACTCAACTGGTGCCTAATAGATGAAAGATATAATGAGGTAGCCCAGCTTGCTTCATCCATTATAAAGGATATGAAAGTTTACCTTCCATTTATGGATTCGCATAGGGTTCACCTCTTCTACTATAAAATTGCAGGTTTATATTTTATCCAAAAAAAATATAATGAGGCCTTAGAGTACATAAATAAAGTAGTTATAATTCCCATTGATTACTTAAGAAATGATTTGGAAATTAATGCCAGACTTTTACACATTCTCTGTAATTACGAACTGAATAATTTTGATTTAATCAATGATTACCTTTTGCCAGCTTTAGAAAAATCTATTCTTAAAGCTAAAGATTCCGGCAATATTCAAAAAGCAATGGTTCAATTGCTAAAAAAATTAATTAGGCAAAATACTTTTCTTCAAAAGAAAAGTATTGAAGATTTTTATTTGAATCTTCCCAATATTTCCAATGATGACTATGCCACCAAGGAAATGGCTTATTTTAATGTTACGAAATGGTTACAACTTCACCTCAATTCTTCTATAACAAATTAATTGCATCCTGATTTTTAATCCTTTATATTTGAATAAAGGGTGTACAGATGTGGAGAATGTTATTTTTGGCAATAGCTCCCAGCCTCCTTCTAGGTCAAAATACCGTTGAAGAAGAAATGTGGTTGGAACAAGAGGTAGAAAATGATGATGGGTTTTTACCTCAACAAATAGATAAAGACGATTTGCCATTTTCATCTATTTTACTAAACTCCATTACAGAGGAAGAACTCAGATCTCTTTCTCTTTTAAGTGAAGAACAGATTCATTCCTTCTTTGAATACCGGGAGCATTTTGGACCATTTATTGTAGTAGAGGAGTTAAGAGCTGTTCCTTTATTTGATCCCACTACTATACAAAATATACAATCAAGATTATTAGTAGATAGAGCGTTCAATTGGTCCCCCTCCAGTTGGAAGGCTAGTTCCATGGAGGTCAGACGGAAAACTTCCATTAGGATTGGGCGAACATTTCCAAAAAAAATGGGATTCCTCCAACCAGATGCCTATCAAGGTAATCCTTATCTGATTACTGGAAAATTTACTTTGGATCGTCCAGGTAAGTTTAAACTAGGGATGGCAATAGATAAGGATGCAGGGGAAGGGTTACCTTTTCACTTCAACAAACATTTGGCAATTGAACAGCCCATCAACTCCATTAATTTGTTGGTCTTGGGAGATTATCAATTTCAAATGGGGCAAGGGTTAATCGGAGGTCAATCATTTGGTAGTGGTTTGACTTTTTCCCCTACTCTTTTAGTTAAAGGGCGTTCAGCTATACGACCAAAGAGAGGCAGTACAGAGGGCAATTATCAAAGTGGCATTGGGATAGAATGGTCCAAGCGAAAATCAATGGGAATAGCTTTTATCTCCTATCGCAATAGAAATGGAAATCTTAAAAACGATTCTCTCCTAGGCTCTTATGTTACCTCCATTAATCAGGCTGGGCTAAGCAGAACGCTCAATGAGATAGAAGACCAAAATACCCTGAAATATTTACTAGGAGGTTTTAATTGGACCTTTAATCTAAAAAAGGGCTTCATAGGATTAAATTCTATCTACCATCGATTTTCACGACCTATATTACCAGTAATACGGCCTTATAATCAATTTATATTTACGGGAAATCAGTTATTCAACTTTAGTCTAAATTTTCAGCTACAGGTAAAAGGCCATTTATGGTTTGCCGAATCCGCTTTCGATCATTATTTTAATCAAGCTCATTTATTAGGTTGGTTATTAAGCCCATCTAAAAATTTGGACCTGGTCTTAAGTTTTAGAAACTACTCTCCAGCATACCAATCTATAGAGACGAGGACATTTGGAAGATTTGGTAAAGCTCAAAATGAAAATGGCATTTTTTTTCTCTTGAAGGCTCACCCATTTCCAAATTGGGAATTATCTTTTTTCAACGATATCAGGAAATTCCCTTGGATGAGATTTAATGTCCATGCGCCTTCTATTGGAAATAGTATTAGATGGAGAATTCAGTATAATAAGAAAAATTCAATGCAGATATATGCAGATTTCAGAACAGAAAAAAGCACCGTTAACCATACCTCAAACACAAAATTTAAATCCCTGATCTTTCCACAAAAAAGCAATTTCAGAATACAAATGATTCTCTATCCTACCCCTCATTTGGAATGGCGCATCCGGATGGAAAACTCCTATTTGAGAGAAAAACAAACACACCAGAAAGGTCAATTACTATCTCAGGATTTTATATTAAAACTGGAGAGACCCTCTTTGGATTTCAAACTAAGATTGACACTCTTCGATATTCCAAGTTACGCTTTAAGAATCTATCAGTACGAACACCAATTGGCAGGTTTTTTCGGGATGCCAGCATTCCATGGACGAGGTATTGGTTGGTATTTTATCCCTCGATGGAAAACTTCCCGTGGATTGCTCGAAGCGAGAATTTCAAGACAGTATAAACCCGATGTACAAAGCATTGGGTCTCAAAGCGAAGCTACTGTCGGAAAACGCAGAATGGATATCGGATTACAATTTACTTTCGTATGGTAATGGTTGGAAAAGGGGCGGTCATGGATACAATAAATATTTTTTCCGGATTTCCATAAAATCAATTAATCCATCCTTCCATGAAGCTCTAATCTTCTCTTCTGTCCATCCATTCTGAATTTGGGATCTTAATTGACTTCCTCCGGCTAATTTGTCAAAAAAACCATTTTTTAAAAAGAATTGATCCTTATCTGGAAAATTTTGATACATTTCGGTAAGGTGCGACAAATCAATTTTTCTAATGGCCCTAAGTTCCTCTTCAGTTTGACTTGACAAAGATTTTCCTCTACATTCTTGTCCTTCTAATTTTGGATATTTCGATCCTTCATTCGGTCTTGGTACAAAGCTTACCCTATCTGCACCCAAAATAGCTGGATGACCAAAAATTTGAAAAGGAGTTGAAGTCCCTCTTCCCTCACTCAATACGGTTCCCTCAAATAGGCAGGTATAGGGATAACAATAGATCGATTTCATATCTGGCAAATTAGGCGATGGCTTAATTGGCAGTCGATAAGGCATCTGGTGATTATAACCTTTGCAAGGAATGACTTGAAGGTCAGCCTTTAAGCTTTCTCCCAACCAATTCTCTCCATTGATCATTCTTGCATACTCACCGATAGTCATACCATGAGCGATAGGTATGGGATGCATTCCAACAAAAGACTGATATTCTACATCCAAAATTGGTCCATCAACTATATGACCATTAGGATTAGGTCGATCAAAAATCATAATAGGTACCCCACTTTTAGCGCAAGCCTCCATGACATAATGGAGCGTAGAGATATAGGTATAAAATCTAACCCCAACGTCTTGGATATCAAATATTAATAAATCCAACCCATTTAGATCCTCCATGGAAGGTGCTCTTTTGCTCCCGTATAGTGAAACTATTGGTAAACCAGTAGCTTGATCCACGCTATCATCGACTTTTTCCCCTGCATCTGCTTGACCTCTAAAACCATGTTCCGGTGCAAATATTTTACTGACATTAATTTGGTTTTGCAATAAAACATCTACTAAATGCTCCCCCTCACTGATGGAGGTTTGATTCACTACCAATCCAATTTTTTTATTCTGGAGGATAGGTAGATAAACTTCAGTTTGCTCTGCACCTGTTCTCAATGGTTGTGCCCAAAGGAAACCAAAAAATAATAGCAGACTAAATGTTAAGCATGATTTCATCGTCGAGAAGTTTAGACATTTGATTTTGCAATTCCGCGGCTTGTTTGCCTGCTTCCATTGCAAAATTTTCATTATTAGAGGCATAAAGAATACTTCTGGAAGCATTGATAAGCAGACCTACTTTTTGATTTGCTCCATATTTAAAGACCTCTGATAGATCTCCTCCTTGGGTTCCAATACCTGGAACCAGCAAGAAGTGTTCAGGTACAATCTTCCGAACTTTTTCAAAATAAGTAGGATGCGTAGCACCGATAACGAACATGACTTTATCAGGATTACCCCACCTACTGGCTTTTTCTAATACTTGTTCAAAAAAATATTTACCATCTGATGTCTTAGTCAACTGAAAATCCTGGCTACCTGTATTAGAGGTCAATCCTAAAATAATGACCCATTTATTTGAATACTCTAAAAATGGGCTTATGGAATCTATCCCCATATAAGGACTTAAAGTAATAGCATCAAAATTTAAATCTTCGAAAAAAGCCTTAGCATATTGATCTGCAGTATTCCCAATATCGCCTCTTTTGGCATCTGCTATTTTGAAGTGGGTGTTAGGAATCCATTCTATGGTCTCCTTTAATACTTCCCAACCAGCTGCGCCCATGGCTTCGTAAAACGCCAAATTAGGTTTGTAGGCAATAGCAGAGGGAAGCGTAGCCTCAATAATTTTTTGATTAAAATTCAAAACGCTTTCTGGTGTTTTGGGCATATAAGCGGGAATCTTATTGATATCACTATCTAACCCTACACATAAAAAAGACTTTTTATATTGTATAGACTGAAATAAATCGTTCTGAGTCATTAGAATTATTTAAGAAGTCAGACTGCCATTAATAGCTTCAACTGCAACAATTTGCGGCATTTTTGATTTTATGGTTTCTGCTATCCCAGCTCTTAAGGTCATTTCTGACATACTACAACTTTCGCAGTTTCCAATCCACTTTATCTTGACCACTTTATCATCTGTCACATCTATGACCTCTACATCTCCTCCATCTACAGCTAAGTGGGGTCTAATTTCATTTAGAATTTTATCTATTTTTTCAATACAGTCTATTCTTTCGTTCTTTGACATGTTGAAATTTTATCAATTGTCTGATACATTAACCATTTTTGTTGGGCTCTGATTGGCATTCCTGTGTTGAACCTGCTCCATTACATTCTTTGCAAGATCCTTAAATAAGTTAGATGATGATAAATTTGGATTCACTACAGCTGGTGTTCCACCATCTCCAGATTCTCTAATATTCTGAATGAGCGGAATTTGTCCAATTAACTTTGAATGACTCATCTGGGCTAATTTTTCTCCACCTCCTTTTCCAAAAAGATAGTATTTATTATTGGGAAGTTCTTCGGGGGTAAACCAAGACATGTTTTCCACTACCCCTAAAATTGGAACGCTTACAGATGGCATCAAAAACATATTCATAGCTTTAACCGCATCAGCCACAGCCACTTGCTGGGGTGTTGTTACCAATAAAGCCCCCGTTAGAGGAAGAGATTGCACTAAAGTCAATTGAATATCTCCTGTTCCTGGAGGAAGGTCAATAACTAAATAGTCAAGTTCTGGCCAAATACACTCGTGAATGAACTGCTTGATTACTCCAGAAAGTCTTGGGCCTCTTAATACTACCGCTTGTTGAGGTTCAATAATAAAACCTATAGACATTACAGGAATATCGTGTGCATATAGGGGCAACATTTTGGGCTGCCCATGGATATGTTGTACCTTAGGTCGCTCACCTGTTAATCCCATCATGGTAGGAATAGAAGGGCCGTACAAATCAGCATCAATTAAACCGACCTTTGCTCCTGTAGCCCTTAAACCGAGAGCTAAATTAATAGATACAGTTGATTTACCAACTCCTCCTTTACCAGATGCAACTGCTATTATATTTTTGACATGAGGAAGTGGATTAGGTTGCTGAGGAGCAGTGCCTCCACCTACAGCAGCTAGATGAATATTTACATTGGCTTCGGGATAAACTTTCTGAATAGCCTCTATACAAGAGAAATTGAGCTGGGTCTTGTATTCATTATTAAGGTTGGGCAATTCAATAGTAAAATTGATATTGGTCCCTTCTATTTCAAGGTTAGTTACCATATTTCTGGTAATAATGTCTTGACCTGTTCCAGGATCTGGTACCTGAGCAAGGGCTTTTGCAATTTTAGTTTTGTCAAATGCCATATATAGTGATTAACTAATTCTAATTTCAGCGATAGTGCAAAGCTAAAATAAATATAAGGATTGGAGAGGAAAAAGAAGGAATCAAATTGGTCATTCCTAGAAATTGAAAATTGAATTACTTTTGTGGCACAATGAAAATACACTATTACACCAAAAATTTTGACGCTTTAAAAGATACTGTCCTTACTGTAGGTTCCTTTGATGGTTTGCACTTGGGGCATGCTGAAATATTAGACAAAATGGTCTCAGAGGCCAAAAGAAAAGGTCTTCAAACTTGCCTCATCACCTTTAATCCACATCCTCGAGAAATTCTAAAAAAATCAGGGTCTATTGATCTTCTAACTTCCAAGAAACAAAAAATTGATCTCCTTGAAAAAGCGGGTTTAGAGCACTTGGTAGTAGTACCTTTCAACATAGAATTTGCCAATATTTCAGCATCGGAATACGTGGAGCAATTTTTAGTTCCTAGGTTTCATCCTCGAGTCATAATTATTGGTCATGACCACAGGTTTGGAAAGGACCAAAAAGGAGATGTATCCCTACTTCGAAATATAGGCAGCAAGTGGGGTTTTGAAGTGGAGGAAATGAAACCTAAGTGCATTGAAGGTGAAATAATTAGCTCTACCAAAATAAGAAAACTGTTAAAGGCCGGTGATGTCCAAAAGGCACAATCTATGCTGGGTCGACCATTCGAAATTTCAGGAAAAGTTATACACGGTCAAAAATTGGGGAGGAGCTTGGGATTTCCTACTGCCAACCTCCTTTTGGAGGACGAAAAACATATTTTACCCAAACTAGGTATTTACGCCGTAAAAGCTAAAATAAATCATTCTACTTTTGGGGGCATGTTGTATATTGGTTATCGACCGACAGTCACTGACACTAGAGCATTAAGTATAGAGGTTCATTTATTCAATTTTGACCAAAATATTTACGATCGCATCATTTCATTATCATTCATCGGCTTTATTAGAGAAGATGAACACTTTGAAAAATTAGATGATTTAAAAAGTAGAATGGCTTTAGATCGTGAATCTGCTTTGAAAATCCTTTCCAATTAAATTGATCTAGATGAATTTACCTGATAAAGCTGCCATTGTGATTTTGAATTATAACACCCAACATCAACTGGAACAGTTTTTACCTGAAATGGTAGATACAGCGAAAAAATCAGGAATTCCTATTTATGTAGCAGATAATTTTAGTACCGATCATTCGGTATCCTTTCTTAAAACCAATTATCCCGAAATCCATTGTATTGCGCTAGACAAAAATTACGGTTTTGCCGAAGGCTATAATCAGGCATTGCGGCAGGTGGCAGCAGAATACTTTATTCTATTGAATTCTGACATAAAAGCGGATGTCCAATCTTTTTTAAAAATTATCGAATTCATGGAACAAAATCAAGAAGTTGCTGCTTGTCAACCGAAGATTTTGAGCTATAGTGATCCAAGATATTTTGAATATGCTGGAGGAGCTGGAGGTTTTATTGATTGGCTAGGATATCCTTTTTGCAAAGGAAGGATTTTTGATATTACAGAAAAAGATAATAACCAATACAATAAAACTGAACCTGTTTTTTGGGCAAGTGGAGCAGCATTTTTTATTCGAAGTAAATTGTTTTATGACTTTGGAGGATTCGATGGGTCCTACTTTGCCCATGCCGAAGAGATTGATTTGTGTTGGCGGCTAAAAAGAGCGGGCCATCATATTTATGCTTATCCAGACGTCTCAGTATATCATGTAGGTGGGGGCACGTTAAATTACAACTCCCCTTTCAAAACCTATTTAAATTTCAGGAATACCCTAACGACTATTTTTAAAAACGAATCTGGTTCTCTAGTATTTCTAAAAGTTTTTATGCGGCTCGTTTTAGATGGAGCAGCTGCTGGATTATTTCTCATCCAAGGAAACTTTAGGGGAATATTAGCTATTATTCACGCACATTGGCATTTTTTCATGCATTTGCCACACCACTATAGAACCCGGAAAATCACCTCAGAGAATATTGAAAAAAATAGAATTGGACCATCCACCACAGCGGAAGGATTTTTCAACAAAAGCATAATCTGGCACTTTTATTTTTTAAGAAAGAAATATTTTAGCCAACTTATATGACTTCAACGAAAATAGATATTATCTACGAAGATGAGGACCTGGTAGTGGTTAATAAGCCAGCAGGACTACTCTCTATACCTGACCGGTTCCATCCAGATAAACCTAATACCTGGCAAGTCACTGCTAAAATGTTAAAAACTGATCTTTGGGTGGTTCATCGTTTGGATAAAGATACTAGTGGTCTTCTGTGCCTTGCTAAAAATGAAAAAGCCCATCAACATCTCAATGAGCAATTTCAAAAGAGAACGGTCAAAAAAACTTATTTAGCTCTGGTATCTGGGCATTTAACTAAAGGTGAACCCTTAGAAGTATCGCAAAGCATAAAGGAACATCCCACCAAATTGGGAACTATGATTGCGGTCTCAAAGGGAAAACCAGCATTAACTCATTTTAAGGTCTTAGAAAACTTCAAGCGATATACTCTGGTCAAAGCGATTCCTGTTAGTGGCCGTACCCACCAAATCAGGGTGCACCTCAAATCGATAGGACACCCTTTAATGATTGATCCTATTTATGGAAATGAGGCAGCCTTTTATCTTTCGGCAATCAAGGGTAGAAAATACAGCCAAAAAAAACAAACAGAGGAAAAACCCCTCATGAGTCGTTTGACTCTACACGCGTCGACTTTAGATATTATCCACCCCTCCACTGGGTTACCTAAATACTTTGAAGCTCCTTTGCCTAAAGATTTTAAGGCTGTCGTTAATCAACTTCGCAAATGGGATTCCCCATAAAGACAAACCGTATGAACAGCAGAATACCATCTATTCTCTTACTCCTTTCTCTAGCAGCATTGTTTTACTTTCCCTTTCTTGGTGGGGTTCATTTATTTGATTGGGATGAAATCAATTTTGCAGAAATAAGCAGAGAAATGATTATTCTCGAAGATTATTTAAGGGTCCATATTGATTTCCAACCTTTTTTCCAAAAGCCCCCTTTGTTTTTTTGGTTTCAAGTTTTGGCAATGAAAATATTTGGAATTGGAGCATATGCGGCCAGATTTCCAAATGCGGTTTTCGGAATTTTAACCCTATTTATGTTGTTCAAAGTAGGTAACAAAATAGTGGGACGCGATTTTGGATGGATTTGGTCATTGACCTATTTTGGCTCTGTCCTACCCTTTCTGTATTTCAAATCAGGCATTATTGATCCGGTATTTAATTTTTTTATTTTCATTTCATTAGTTTTTTTGTTTGCCGCCTCTCAATACCCTAAAAAATATCAATCTCTAACTTGGGCAGGGATATTCACTGGCTTAGCGATGCTCACCAAAGGCCCTGTGGCTATCATTATTATTGGATTGGTCTTGTTAATTTATTGGTTCTTTCAAAAATTTAAGTGGTTCATACCGTTTAAAGGCCTGCTCTATTATTTATTCATCACCCTTCTAGTAACTAGTTTGTGGTTTGGAGCAGAGACCATAAAAAACGGGCCTGCTTTCATGTTAGAATTTACTAAATATCAATATAAACTTTTCAGTACCCCAGATGCGGGCCACAAAGGATTTTTGGGCTATCATTTTGTTGTACTTTTAATTGGGTGCTTTCCCGCTTCATTGTTTGCACTTCAACAATTGGTAAAGCCTTTTAAAAGTAGCCACTTAACCGATATTCAAATTTTTGCCAGATGGAATAAAATTTTACTATGGGTCGTGCTAATTTTATTTTCAATCGTTCAATCCAAAATAGTTCACTACTCCTCGTTAAATTACTTTCCCATCACCTTTCTAGCCAGTTTATCGATCTACCAATACTGGAAGCGACAATCCCTTCCAACTTGGAGGACCAATTTACCTATGATTGCAGTCGGTCTGTTATATGTATTCGTGATTATTGGCCTTCCCATTTTCTTAAGAGATCCTTCCTGGTTGATTGCACAAATTAAGGATCCCTTTGCCCAAGCCAATTTACAAGCCAAAGTAGATTGGACAGGGATAGAAATTTTACCTGGACTATGGTTACTCTCCATGCTTATTTATTATTTATTCAGTAAGCAATCCTTTATAAAAAGAATTACGATTTTATTAGCAGGAACTGCTGTATTTACGTTTTCGACCATTATTTTTTTTATCGGAAAAATTGAGACTATCTCACAGAGAGCAGCCATAGAATTTTATGAATCTCTATCAGACAAAGAAATATATGTTGCCCCTGTTGGTTATAAAACCTATGCCCATCTATTTTACACTGAAAAAAAACCACTTACTAACCCAGTTTTTTATACCGTTGATTCCTTATTAAATGGACATCCTGATCGCCCCGTCTACATAGTAACCAAAACTTTCAAAGAAAATGCTCTTCCTGAGGAATTTGAAGTTCAAGAAAGGAAAAATGGATTTTCGCTTCTTTTAAAGAAACCCTCAAAATCTAGTCAATGATCTTAGGGCCTCCACCTCCTCTACACTTTTGGGTATGGGTTGTCCCAATACCATTACTCCGGTTTCCGTCACCAAAACATTATCTTCAATACGGACTCCTCCAAAATTTAAATAGTGGTGAAGTTCTCCATAATTGATAAAATCAGTAAAAAGCTTTTGCGCAGACCAGTTTTCTATAAGAGAGGGGATAAAATAGATACCAGGTTCGACGGTTAAGGTAAATCCATGTTCTAACTTCTTTCCGAATCTTAAAGATTTTAATCCAAATTGGGTGCTTCTTTTGGTCTCTTCATCATACCCTACAAAATCTTCTCCTAGATCTTCCATATCGTGAACATCTAAACCAATCATGTGGCCTAAACCATGGGGAAAAAACAGGGCATGAGCTCCTTCGTGTATGGCTTCATCCACATCGCCTTTAGTTATTCCTAAAGCTTTTAAACCTTCAAAAATAATACGTGCAGCCTGCCAATGAATATTGCGAAAAGTAACACCAGGGCGTATAGCTGCTATAGCACTATTATTAGCCGATAGGACAATTTGATATATCTCCTTCTGTTGGGCGCTAAACCGTTTGGCAGTAGGGAAAGTACGCGTAATGTCACCTGCATACCAACGGGGAGAATTAGCACCGAAATCACCCAGTAACAATTTTCCCTCTTCTAAAAGATTAGCATGTTCATGATTATGCAAATATTGACCATTAACGGTAATAATCGCAGGATAAGACAATCCATTACCCTTTTCAACTGCAATGGCTTGAACTACCCCCTTTAAAAAACCCTCTGTTCGGTCTGGCACTGCTTTTTGCATGGCTCGGACGTGCATCTGACCAGAAATATTAACCGCGATTTCCATTTCTCGCAATTCAGCAGGTTCTTTGTAGGACCTCAAACTTACGATTGAATTTATTAATTTTTTGGAGGCACTTTTTTTTACTTCTTCCAAACTAATGCCCAATAATCCAGCTATTTTTACCGCTTTTTCTTCTCTGTATGTAGGAGGATAATGAAAATCTTGATTGTTATAATGGCCGATAGTATCTGGTAATTTTTGTAAGGGTAGCACCCCATCGATTTTATGGTCTGCAGCCAAATCGTGTAGAGAAGTAGTTTTACCCATCCAAACCTCTTCTTCTACAGTTCTTTCGTTACCAAACAAAATAGTACGACCTGTTCCACAGTCTATCATTGCTACCAAATCTGGTCGGTCAATACCGATAAAATAGAGAAAATTACTGTCTTGTCTGAATGGATATGGGTTGTCCTTATAATTCATAGGGCTTTCTCCATTGCCCACTAAAAGAACCATTCCCGTTCCCATTTTCTCTATCAGTGCATCTCTCCTTCTTTTATAATCAAACATCAGTTATGCTTTTTTTAATTGACTAATTGCATGAACAAAAGTATCTAAGTCGGCTATGGTGGTATAAACATTAGGAGTTACCCGAACGCCATGGATATTTTCCCAATTGATAGCCACCGTATGAATCTTATGTTGATTAAACAACTGTCCAGAGATTTCTCCGGGAGTCATCCCTTTCATTGAAAATAAAGCAATTGCACATCCAAACGAAGGATGCAAGGAAGTGTGGCACTCAAAACCAGGAATAGATTGGGCTTTTTGGACCCAATAATTTTTTAGATATTGTAATCGAGCAGTTTTCCGTTCCGATCCAATGAGATGGTGAAAATTAATAGCTTGTCCAATAGCTTGTTCAATAGCAAAGGAGCGCGTTCCTAGATGCTCAAACTTTCGAATATCCTCGCTATTAGGATCCGGGGCAGCAAATAATGGATATACCTTTTTTATTTTTTCTTTTCTAACCCACAGCATTCCACTCCCGAATGGTGCGCAAAGCCACTTATGTAAACTAGTGCCAAAGTAATCTGCATTTAAATCTGGAATTTTATAGTTTAAATGAGCAAAAGTATGAGCTGCATCTACCAATACCTCAATACCTCTTTCTTTTGCCTCTTTGGCTATTTCACTTACTGGAAGTATTTGTCCACACCAATTAATGATATGTGTGATATGGACCAATTTAGTTCGATTAGAAAACGCTTTAACAAAAGTATCGACAATGGCCGTTTTGTCTTCCATAGGAAACTGAAAATCTAGCCATTTTAAAACAATCCCATCTCTTTGCTCTCTTTGTTTCCAAGCATTTATCATATTGGGATAATCTTGTTTGGTTAGCACCACTTCATCTCCAGCCTTAAGAGGAAGACCAAAAATTATTGTCTCCAAAGCTTCTGAAGAATTCCTATTGATAGCGATTTCTTCAGCATCACAGCCTGCTAACTCGGCTAAGTTTCTCCTTAATGGCTCTCTTCCTCTATCTAAAATATGCCACATAAAATGGCTTGGAGCTTCATTAGACAATCTATTGTACCTTTCTACTGCTTCTTGAACTACTCTAGGTTGGGGGCAAACCCCTCCGTTATTTAAATTCATAATAGTTGGCGAAACCGTATAAGATTGTTGAATTTGATACCAAAAAGTTTCGTCAGTAGCCAAATCCTCAGCAGATAAATGGTCTTTCGATGCTAATTCAGTTTGCAAAGCTTGACCTTTAAGGGTAGTCCAAAATCCAGAGGTTCCAATTACAGAGGCCAAACCCAAAGATTTATTGATAAAATGTCTTCTATTAGTCATATCGCTTTATTTTGAATTAAATAATTCATTCATTTCCTTTTTAATGGCATTAATGGCCACTGGTACTGCTGATTTTTCTAGTTGGCTGTAAAGACCTTGAATAGTATGAGCCAAATTGATGGCATCCGCATCTTTATCCACTTTTTCAGCTGCTATGCTTATAATTTCTATAATTTCTTGTTTGGCGAGATTAATAATTTTCCACAGTGAATTAGACAGGTAAATTTGTTGGGTTAGGTTATGGTCAAATTCTTGTTGGATGGCTAGTAATAGTTCTAAATGAAAAATTTTGGCTTTTTTTCTAGAAGGGCTTAGTCTTGTCAAAAGGTTATCTGGATAGATTCGCTCACAAAAAAGAACCATTCTTTCAGCGGCAGATAGTTGGGCATTTTCCCATTTTTCACCTCTTTCTCTTTGAATTTTTAGCCACTTTTCCTCGTAATCTCGCTTCAAAAACTTGTTAAGGATGAAGTAGGTTGCTATGAAAACCAAAACTGCAGGAATGGTTATCATTAACAGTTGTAAAAATGTAGACATAAACCTTGAATTGTAATCTCTATAAATGTAAATAAAAAGGGAATTTACCAACCAAGAGGAAGGAAAAAATGTTATTTTTTTATTTTAGAGATATGTTTTTAAAGATAAAAAGACAAGTAGAATGAAAATAGAAACACCTATAAAGCTAACAGATAGTGCCTTAGTACAGTTAAAGAAAATCAAAGAAGATCAGAACATAACTGAAGAACACGGTCTTAGAGTTGGTGTAAAAGGAGGGGGCTGTTCGGGTTTTTCCTATATACTTGGATTTGACTTACCCAAGGATAGTGATCAGATATTTGAAATTGAGGGAGTAAAGATTTTTCTAGAGAAGGCTCATGCGCTTTACTTGGTGGGGATGGAAATTGATTGGGTAGAGGGATTAAATAACAGGGGATTTTCATTTAACAACCCCAATGCGAGTGATACTTGTGGATGTGGAACCTCTTTTTCCGCTTAACCTTAATGAGTAAAGATTATTCCATTTTACCCTCCCAATA
Source organism: uncultured Saprospirales bacterium (assembly GCA_937926355.1). GTDB lineage: Bacteria > Bacteroidota > Bacteroidia > Chitinophagales > Saprospiraceae > CALAZP01. The sequence goes on along the minus strand of CALAZP010000170.1, from coordinate 4,801 downwards.
GCCTCTTAGGCATTATCGTTTTTTTACTTGAGACAAATATAATTTAAGAAGGATTATTTCTTCCATAGCTCGACAGCAATAACACTCAATACATCAACCAAAATGAAAATAGTAAGACATTGCTGCTGGTTTTTTTTTAAAAGGCTAGATAACGGTTGAAGCGCCAATTGGAGGTGCTATGATTATTCACAGTTGGTGGGAAGGAGATAAAAAAAAGCGACGGTGATTTTTAATTACTGTCGCTTTTTTAAGACTGATTAATATAAGGCAAATCTTACATATTATTAATCAATTCATCGCCAAATTCAGAGCACTTTAGCAAGGTAGCCCCATCCATTAATCGATGAAAGTCATAGGTTACTCTTTTGCTTCCTATAGCGCCATCCATACCCTTAAGTATCAGGTCAGCGGCTTCTTTCCATCCCATATATCTTAGCATCATTTCCCCAGAAAGAATAACTGAACTTGGATTAACCTTATCTAGGCCTGCGTATTTAGGAGCTGTTCCATGAGTGGCTTCGAATATGGCCATACCGGTTTGATAATTGATATTCGCACCAGGTGCAATTCCAATCCCCCCTACTTCGGCAGCTAAAGCATCAGAAATATAATCACCATTTAGGTTTAACGTAGCGATAACTGAATAATCATCTGGTCGCAATAAAATCTGTTGCAAAAATGCATCAGCAATTACATCCTTTATTAGGACAGCTCCTTGAGCTAATGCATCTTTCTGTGCTTTATGAGCAGCATCTGCTCCACTTTCTGCTAGGATTCTATCATATTGAGCCCAGGTGAATACGTTATTTCCGTATTCTCTTTCTGCCAATTCGTATCCCCATTCCTTAAATTTACCTTCGGTATATTTCATAATATTTCCTTTATGAACCAAAGTAACAGAAGGAAGGGCATTATCTAGAGCGTAATCAATGGCCGCTCTGACTAATCGTTCGGTACCTTCAACGGAAACGGGTTTAATACCAAGAGATACAGTATCTGGGAATCTAATTTGGTTGACCCCTAATTCTTCAATCAAAAACTTCTTAAGTTTTTCGGCTTCTTTTGATCCATTTAAATATTCAATACCAGCATAGATATCTTCGGTATTTTCTCTAAAAATAACCATATCTACTTTTTCTGGTGCTTTTACTGGGGACGGAACTCCTTTGAAGTATTGTACTGGTCGTACACAGGCAAACAAATCTAATTTTTGCCGTAAGGCGACATTCAATGATCTAATACCGCCACCCACAGGAGTGGTGAGTGGGCCTTTAATAGCCACTAAATAAGACTTGATATCTTCCAAGGTAGCCTCTGGCAGCCATTCTCCAGTTTGATCAAATGCTTTCTGACCTGCTAAAACCTCTTTCCAATGAATTTTTTTGGTACCGTTATAAGCTTTCTCAACTGCCGCATCTAGCACTCTTTCCGAAGCTGCCCAGATATCTGGACCAATACCGTCACCCTCAATAAAAGGAATGATTGGGTCATTTGGTACAACTAATTTGCCGTTCTCAATGGTGATCTTATTTCCGCTCATCTGATATGTCTTTATAGGGTCATAAAAATTTTGTGCAAAGGTAAAATTTATTTGTTGTTTGCTATAGTGTTAACAAATATTTAGCATACTTGGATTGCGGAATAGTTCGTAATTTTGGAAAATGAAGGACTTGTTAGCTGACCATCTTGGAGGGGGATATGAGAAAGATTCTGAACAATTGGAACAGACGCTTAGGCCCAAAGCGTTAGAGGAATTTTCTGGGCAACCCAAGATTGTAGATAATCTAAAGGTTTTCATTACCGCAGCTAAAAAAAGAACTGAAGCTTTGGACCATGTTTTGCTGCATGGACCTCCTGGTTTGGGAAAGACCACTCTATCCCATATTATCGCTCATGAATTAGGGGCTAATCTTAAAATGTCATCGGGACCAGTTTTGGAAAAACCAGGAGATTTGGCAGGTTTGTTGACTAATCTTGAGGAGGGTGATGTATTATTTATAGATGAAATACATCGCCTCAACACCGTGGTGGAGGAGTACCTTTACTCTGCGATGGAAGATTATCATATAGACATTATGATTGACAGTGGTCCCAATGCCCGTAGCATTCAAATTAACCTAAACCCCTTTACCTTAGTTGGTGCAACTACTCGTATGGGACTGCTCACCTCACCTATGCGAGCTAGATTTGGAATCAATTGTCATTTAGACTATTACGATCAGGTTACTTTAGAAAAAATCATTCATCGTTCCGCTCAAATATTGGAGGTCCCTATTGATGCTCAAGGAGCTGCAGAAATTGCTAGAAGAAGCAGGGGAACACCTAGAATTGCTAATGCTTTACTTAGGCGAATTAGAGATTTTGCCCAGGTAAAAGGGAACGGCAGTATTGAATTATCCATTGCTCAATATGGCTTAGACGCACTAAATGTTGATGGAGATGGCTTGGATGAAATGGATAATAGAATATTAAGTACGATTGTTGAAAAATTCAAAGGGGGTCCGGTGGGGATTTCTACTATAGCCACTGCGGTTGGGGAAGAGGCAGGGACCATTGAAGAAGTCCATGAACCTTTTCTAATTATGCAGGGATTTATTCAGAGAACGCCAAGAGGAAGAGAGGCCACCGCTAAAGCTTACAAACACTTAGGGATAGTCCCTCCGGGAAAAAACTCTACCTTATTTGAGTAGAGCAAAAAGATTAAAATGAGTAGCAGGATTTATCTGGTCAAAACTGCCGCCATTGGAATAATTCTAATGGCTGGTTTAGGAAGCTGTAAAGTCAATCATTTCGCTTCCTATGAAAGGATTTATAATGAGGTGGACAAACAACCACCCGATGCCGAGATAACTGCATTTATATTGCCATTTAAAGAGATTTTAGATGCTGAAATGAATGAAATTATCGGTCAGCTGCCTGAGAAGATTTCTATGGGCAGGCCAGAATCAACCCTCGGAAACTGGTTTGCCGACATCCAACAAATCCAAACCCAGAAAGTATTCAAACGTCCAATAGCCTTTTCAATTACTAATTCAGGAGGGATGAGAATTCCTGAAATAGCTGAAGGTGCCATCCGAAAAGGTACTATTTATGAGCTCATGCCGTTTGACAATCAATTGGTAGTAATGGATATGGATGGAAAGCTGGTACAAGTATTATTAGACCATATTGCAGGTGGAGGTGGTTGGCCAATAAGTAGTTCTGTACGATTTGAAATAGGCCAAGGAGAAAAGGCAATGAACGTAACTATTAACGGTCAACCACTTGACCTAAATGCCAATTATACCATAGGCCTTTCTGACTATATAGCGAATGGGGGCAGTGGTTGTGACTTTTTAGTAGGTAAGCCTTATGACTCGCAAGGGGTATTGATCAGGGATGCGGTAATTGATTTTTTGAAATCGGGAGCTGAGGTTCCAATTGGAAAAGATGGTAGAATATCAAAAATATCTAAATGAAAAGAAGAACATTCGTAAGTCATCTAGGCAAAGGGGCTTTATTGCCACTGGCAGCAGGTATTCCTATTAGTGCTTTTGCCGATTCGAAAAATATTGAGGTCACTATCCTTCATACCAATGATGTACATAGTAGAATAGACCCTTTTCCTATGGATGGTGGCCGAAATGCAGGAAAAGGAGGAGCTGCCAAGAGAGCTAGTTTAATCGAAAGTATTAGAAAAGTACAACCAAATGTTTTGCTTTTTGATTCAGGAGATATTTTCCAAGGTACTCCCTACTTTAATGTTTTTGAGGGAGGTCCAGAAATGGAAATTATGAGCATGATGCAGTATGATGCTGCTACGATGGGAAACCATGATTTCGACTTAGGTTTAGAGGGATTTGACCGACAATTAGGTAAGGCCCATTTCCCCTTTATAGTTTCTAACTACGATTTTTCTGATACTTTATTGGAGGGCAAAACAGAACCCTATCGGATCTTCAAAAGAGGAGGTATCAAATTTGGGATCATTGGTTTGGGCATCGAATTAAATGGACTGGTACCCGAAGCACTTTTTGGTAACACCCAATATCAGAATCCCATTCAAAAAGGAGACTACTATGCAGGAATTTTGAAAAACGATCACCACTGCGATTATGTCATTTGCCTTTCGCATTTAGGCTATAAATACAGAGAGGAAAAAATTAGCGATGTGATTTTGGCCGCAGAGACCGAACATATTGATTTAATTCTTGGTGGACATACACATACTTTTATGAGAGAACCGGAGGTGATAAAGAACCGAAAGGGGAACCCTGTGCTGATTCACCAAGCAGGTTGGGGAGGGATTCTTTTAGGCCAAATTAACCTCCAATTTGAACGAAATAAGAAGGGGGTTTGCCTTTCGTGTCAAAACCTTATAATTAGTTGATTATCAATAACAAACATGTTAAATTTACATTTATTTAACATTAATAAAGCAACTCCTTTCTTTACTCATATTTTTTAGCCATATTTGTTAACTGAAAAAAACCGCATTGTTCTCCCAGCGGAATTCTAACTAACTGATACGAAACTTACTTAATGCATCACGAAACACTATGATGCCATTTATTGGGTAGCCTTAATGGCGAAACTATGGTTAGAAAATGGTAAATGATCATGCGACTGTTTGGGAAAATTGTTTAAGGTTAATAAAAGATAAAGTACCTTCTCAAAGTTACAAAACTTGGTTTGAGCCCATCAATCCGGTTTTGTTAGAAAAGGATTCCTTGACCATTCAAGTTCCCAATCAATTTTTTTACGAATGGTTAGAGGAGCATTACGTCTCTTTGTTAAAGTCTGCAATTCGCTCTCAATTGGG
>CALAZP010000169.1 GCA_937926355.1 uncultured Saprospirales bacterium | reverse complement strand
GTACATTTTATAAGCTTGAAAAAATGCGATCGAAGCTATTAAAATGGGAATAACTAACAGGTAGGACCCTATTTTTGGCAATATTCCAAATCCCAAAAAGATGAGAAATATGATGAAACTTAATACTATAATAACAGGAGCTAAATGAACAGGCTTTAGGAATCCTTTGTGTAATCTTGATAGATTCACTCTGGCTATACCCCAGTTAAAAATCTGCTTGAAAAACTTCTTTAAGGAAGTCCTCCTTTTGTGATAAACAAAAGCATCTGGAATTAATTGAACATGATAGCCTGCTTCGTAAATTCTAGCTGAGTAATCCATGTCCTGACCATGCCTAAGTGCATTGAAACCACCTATTTTTCCAAAAACTTCTTTCTTGAATCCCATATTGAAACTTCTGGGATAAAACTTGCCGATACCATTTTTTTTTCCTCTCGTTCCTCCAGTCCCTATAAAACTGGTCATAGAGTAATTGATTGCTTTTAATAGTGGAGAAAAAGAGGGGTGAAAAGTATCCGGACCACCAAAAGCTTCAGGTTTTTTATTTTCAATAAAGTGATCAATTTTAGCTAAATAATCTTCGGGGATTAAACAATCGCTATCTACAAAAATGAAATAGTCCCCCTTGGCAACAGACATCCCATAATTTCTAGCGGCTCCTGGACCTTTATTAGATTGTGAATAATATTCAATAGGTATTCCACTCTTTGTTTCAATATAGTCTTGCAAGAATGAAACCGTGCTATCGGTACTACCATCATCAATTACAATCAACTGAAATGCCGGACAATCAGCATGTTTGGACATTGCATCCAGAGATTCAATCAATTCCTTGATTTCTTCTAAACGGTTATAGGTAGGTACGATTATGGAATATTTCATATTAACTGACTAAATTGCGATGGCAAATTTAGAATTAAAAGCCCAAACAAAAGATAATTGGAAGGTCAAATTGAAAAAAGGAAAAAGGTATTGATTATCACGTATTACTGGCCACCTGCAGGGGGACCTGGGGTTCAAAGAATTTTGAAGTTTGTCAAATACTTACCTCAATTTGGATGGGAACCTATAGTATTAACAGTAGCTAATGGAGAATACCCTGCAATTGATCATAGTTTAGAGAAGGATATTCCAGAAGGAATTAAGGTATATAAAACGAAAACCATTGAACCTTTTAGAATTTTTAAATTCCTTTCGGGGAAAAAAAAGAAAGAAAACATAGACACATTTATTCTAGATAAAAAATCCAAATCTTTTTTCTCAAGTTTTTTTTCATTTATCAGGAGTAATATTTTCCTTCCCGATGCTAGAGTAGGTTGGTTGCCCTTAGCGACAAAAAAAGCAAAAAAGATAATTAAGGATCATAATATTTCTATAATTCTGACTTCTTCACCCCCGCACTCAGTTCAATTAATCGGATTAAAGCTTAAATCTGAACTTGGAGCCACTTGGGTTGCCGACTTTAGGGATCCTTGGATAGATGCTTTTTGGGAAAAAGGCGAAAAGCGCTTGAATTGGGTCAAAAATAAATTATCATACTATGAAAAAGAGGTTTTCAGAAATGCTAATTTATTGATTACCGTTACCAAATCATTCAAAAGAAATTTCGAAAAAAAATATTCAAATTCAAATATAGTTTACTTGCCAAATGGATATGATTCAAGTGATTTTAAATCAATTGAAAAGAAAATAAATGATGTTTTTATTATTCGATATTTTGGTAGTATTGCTGCTTCACAAATTCCTCATAATCTTTTGTCCGTTTTAAAAAGTGAAAAACCTAGTGAGGTTATCTTGGAGCTTTACGGTAATTTTGACCAATCCATTCTAGAGTTGGCTAATGAAATAGATGTAATACAAATTATGGATTACCTACCTCACAACTTAATTACAACTAAAATGCAAACTGCTGATTTGTTATTGTTATTAATACCTAGTAGCAGAGGAGATATATGTCCAGGAATGTGGTTTGAATATATTG
>CALAZP010000168.1 GCA_937926355.1 uncultured Saprospirales bacterium | reverse complement strand
TTCAAAGGGTTTTGTACCAGAGGCGGGAATCGAACCCGCACGATATTGCTATCACTGGATTTTGAATCCAGCGCGTCTACCAATTCCGCCACTCTGGCTGAAAGCGATGCAAATTTATCTAAATATTCGGAACAAGCAAATATTTATTTGCCGAAAAATCCTCTAAGTATATCCAAACCATTGGCATATATGACTAAGCCCAAAACTATAGCAAATCCTACCATCGTAGCCACTTCCATAAATTTGTCGCTGGGCTTTCTGCCAGATACTATTTCGTATAGCAGAAATAATACATGACCCCCATCTAAAGCAGGTATCGGTAACAAATTCATAAATGCCAAAATTAAAGATAAAACCGCTGTCATCGTCCAAAATCGCTCCCAATTCCATTGAGCGCCAAACATTTTACCAATAGAACCAAATCCCCCCAAACTCTCAGAAGCTTTGATTTTTCCCCTAAACATTTGACCGAATGCCTTAAATTGGTCATTCAAGAAATTAGCGCCTTTAACAAATCCCGCTGGTAATGCAGCCGCCAAACTGTATTCCTCGCGCTCCATTTCAAAGAAATAATTTGGACCCAATGGCAAAACGCCTATTTTACTTTCCTCTGTTGGCAATACCGTTAAATTTAATGTGTCAGTACCCCCTCTTAGCACTGTTAGGGTAACTTCCTGACTTGGATATTTCTTCATGGCCTCATAAAAATCTATGTAAAAGGGCATCTCTATACTATCCAATGCCAAAATCAAATCCTCAGGCAGTAATCCCGCTTTTGCCGCAGGCATACCTTCTGTTACTTCAGCCACCACAAATGGAAAACCCGGAGTAAATAGCCCTGCATTTTTGTTTTCATGGCTAGATAATATCCCTACAAATTTAGGATCAATGGATATGCCTACCTCACTTCCTCCACGCTCTACCGTTAATTGGCTGACATTATTAATGACTATTTCTCTAATAATAGACCGATCATTGAATTTATCAAAAGGCAATTCACCAACCCTTACAATCTTGTCGCCGTGTTCCAAGCCCATCTCTAAACCCAAAGAATCAGCATAGATGCCATAAGAAGCCTGCTCATTAGGCAGAAATTCTTCTCCCCATTGCCATAGAACCAATCCGTATAATAAAAAACCTAAAATAAAATTAACCGTTACACCACCTAACATAATGATCAATCTTTGCCAAGCTGGTTTGGAACGGAATTCCCACTCTTTAGGCTCTTCTTTCATCTGCTCTCTGTCAAAACTCTCATCCACCATTCCAGAGATCTTGACGTATCCTCCCAATGGCAACCAACCAATCCCGTATTCCGTATCGCCGATTTTTTTCTTTATCAATGAAAAATAAGGATCGAAAAACAAATAGAATTTTTCAACCCTAGTATTGAACCACCTCGCTGGGAAAAAATGGCCCATCTCATGTAAAACAATGAGAATCGACAAACTGAGCATCAACTGGCCAGCCATTATTACTATATCCATAAATATATGCTACTTTTGATTCGGTAAACAAATACCAATAATGTTTGGTTTCACGGCACAAATGTAACAATTAATTATGCCTTCGGAAAAACCCATTTTTTACGC
>CALAZP010000167.1 GCA_937926355.1 uncultured Saprospirales bacterium | reverse complement strand
TGGTCTCCCCTACCCCAGAAAAAATGCAACTACTAAATGAAGCAGGTCAAGCACCGCCAAATCTATATGGAGTTTCCGAAACCATCAGTTATATCGACACATCTTTTGCATTAATCCAAAAGTTAATCTCAAAAAATACGCCCCTTAAAATTGGATTGCTCTACAATCAGGCAGAAACTCAATCTGTAAATGCCTACTCTAGGCTAAAGACCATATCAGATGAAATGGGAGTGACTTTGGTTGCCAAGCCTGTTAATAATTCAGCGGAGCTCAAATTGGTAACCGCAGCACTCATTAAGGAAGATATAGATGTCTTTTTTGCCAATCCAGATAATGTTGTTTTCGCGGGATTTGAAACTATATTTGCAGATTGTACCGCCGCTGGAATTCCTGTTTTCACCAGTGAAGCTGGACTAGTGGCACGAGGTGCTGTCGCCGCTTATGGACCTGACTTATTTGAATGGGGCTATCAAGCAGGAGTAATAGCAGCCAAACTATTAAATGGAGAGCAAGTAGATCCATCTTGGGAATTGGTAAATAAACGTATAAGTGTTTACAACCCCAAAATGGCAGAAAAATGGGGGTTGAAAATACCCAATTCGTTCACTCCTATCGAATAAAAACTTATTTTCACAGAGAGTTACTTTTAAAAGCAAACTCCTGTGAAAAAAATAATCATCCTCCTTCTTTTAGCTGTACTATTTTCAACAGCTTTACACAGTCAAAGATCCTGTGGAACTATGGAAATGCTGGCTCAACAAATGCTTGCAGATCCCTCCCTTCGGGAAAAAATGGATGAGATGGAACGGCGCACCAGAGGCATTTTGACTGAACCAACTGTTAGTTCTGAAACTGTCATTACCATTCCCACTGTGATCCATGTACTCTACAACACCAGTGGAGAAAATATTAGCGATGCACAGATTCAAAGCCAAATAGATATTCTCAACGAAGATTTTAGAAGGCTAAATGCAGATGCCAATAATACGCCGACTGATTTCTTGGGTGTGGCTGCTGATGTACGAATTGAATTTTGCCTCGCTACGGAGGATCCTAATGGGAATCCTACTACTGGAATTACTAGGACCTATACTTCCAAGACCTCCTTTGGCACAGATAATTCTATGAAGTATAACTCCACAGGAGGAAAAGACATTTGGAACCGAAATCAATATTTAAATATATGGGTATGCGATATACCAAGTTTACTGGGATATGCCCAATTTCCCGGAGGTTTAGCAGCCACCGATGGGGTTGTGGTCAATTATTTGGCTTTTGGCAATATCGGAAGTCTTTATTCAAATTATGCTTTAGGTCGCACCGCTACCCACGAAGTAGGGCACTGGTTAAATTTATATCATATATGGGGTGATGGAGGTTGTTCAGTAGATGATGGAGTATCAGATACCCCAGTTGCAGGATATGCTAACTACAATGGGAGTCCTTGCACCTATCCAGGTGGAGATTCTTGTCCTTCTTCTCCTGGGAATGATATGTTTCAAAACTATATGGATTATTCCGACGATGTCTGTATGAACCTTTTTACCGAAGGTCAAAAATCGCGTATGCGCGCTTTATTTGAACCCGGTGGATTTCGGGAATCCTTGCTCAGTAGCCCAGGTTGTCAGATTTCCAATACTAACTCTATTGTTTTATCATCTCAGGAAACAAATGATAAAATTTATTCCACCACCAATACAATTACCTCAAGTAGTGTAATCAGAGTAGGTGCCAATGTAACCTATATCAGTGGAAGTCAAATTACCCTAACTCCAGGATTTACGGTAGAAGCAGGAGCCACCTTTAGAGCAAGGATTTTATCTAGTAGTGCCAGAGCCCCCTACCCAGGCCCTGAAAGTGATCCAATAGAGCAGCTAATAACAGCTCCTAATATTTTCAAAGCTCCATCGTTTAAAATTTACCCTAACCCAGTGGTTCCTCAGGGAGATTTCTTTTTAGAATATCCAACTAAGGCTGGCGAGCGAGTTGGCGCATCTATCCACCAGCTAGACGGTCGCAGAATCGCTACCTTGTTTAATGAATATGAAACTTTCACAGGTACTTCCAAGAGAAGGTTATCCCTACAAAAAGTTCCACCTGGTATTTATATTATTCGGTTAGTCAATGGACAAGGAATCCATACCCAAAAATTTGTGGTGCAATAACTGGTGAGGTTTTGCGGTAAACTTAAAAGTAGTAGATTCGTTATTCATACTTTCAGTAAATCCCTTTAATGATTTTCTATACTTCTGCTATTGTTTTAGGACTTTGTTTGACGGCCATGGGTTTAGGTATTTTCATCACCATGAGAATATTTAAAATACCTGACATCACTACGGATGGTAGTTACACCTTAGGAGCATCCGTTACAGCGATTTTATTGACTACTGGATGGTCTTGGTGGGCTATCATTCCCTTAACCCTGTTAGCAGGCGCATTAGCAGGCAGCATTACCGGTTGGATTCATACCCGTTTGGGTGTAGATGCGTTATTAGCAGGGATTTTGGTAATGACAGGGCTTTATTCCGTTAACCTAACCATTTTAGGGAGGTCTAATGTCCCTTTGAATGAAACCGATAATTTATTCTCCTCATTAAAATTCATTGAAAACCCTCTATTCAGTCAGCTTATCATTGTGATGGGCGTATGCCTGCTCCTAATATTTTTGGTTTACGGTCTTCTCCGAACCGATTTTGGTATCGCCATGCGGGCAACTGGTGATAGTGAAACCATGACAGAGTCTCTTGGTATAAACAATCCCAAAATGAAAACTATTGGATTATCAATTGCCAATGCTTTGACTGCTTTTAGTGGTTTTCTATTGGCTCAATTCCAATTGTTTGCTGACATTAATATGGGCATCGGAATTGTATTAACTGGATTGGGCTCTGTTTTAATTGGAAGTACACTGGGGAATTTATTCCAACATCACTCTATTTTTTTACAATTGATTTGGGTAGCAATTGGTGCTGTTGCCTTTCAAGTTCTATTAGCAACGGCCATTTCCATAGGTATTAATCCTAATCTACTGAAATTAATTACCGCTGTTTTTGTCTTAGGCATTGTTGGAATTCCTAAGTTAATTTCAAAAACCTAAAGATGCTTAAGCTTTCTAATATCAACAAAACCTATCATCCGGGTACTCCATACGCTGTTCCAGCATTACAACAACTTAATCTGGAATTGCCCAAGGGTACTTTTTGTATCATAATTGGGGGCAATGGCTCTGGTAAATCTACCCTATTAAATATCATTGCAGGAACGATTTTTCCAGATCATGGCGATATTTATATCAACCAACAAAAAATCACCTCATTGAAGGCCTATGAAAGAAGCCAATTCGTAGCTCGAGTTTTTCAAAACCCTCATGCTGGAACTGCTCCTAATTTATCTGTTTTGGAAAATTTTAGGCTTGCTGCACTAAGAACCCAGAAAAAGAAATTAAGGATTGGATTAGGAAGGTCTTTTGAACAAGTCATAAAGGAAAATATTGCAGATTTAGGATTAGGCTTGGAAAATAAAATCAACCAGCCCATGGGTACCCTTTCTGGTGGGCAAAGACAAGCGCTATCGCTATTAATGAGTACGCTTGACGATACTCAATTATTATTATTAGATGAGCCCACCGCTGCTTTAGATCCTAAATCATCAGCATTGGTTATGCAAACTGCCAATCATTTAATCGAAAAAAATAATTTAACCACCATTTGGGTTACCCATCATCTCAAAACGGTGATCGATTATGGAAACCGAGTCATCCAGATGGCGCAGGGCAAAATAATTAAGGATTTAGAAGGGGCAGATAAACAAGCAATAAACTTGCAAGATTTATATAGCTGGTTTGATTAACCCTAGGTAACTCCTATTGATAAGATACGAAAGCAAATTTTTTGCTATCAGGTGCCCAAGAAGGAACATTTATGGTTCCTTGACCACCGGTAAACCTACATAAAGTTTTGATGGTTCCATTCTTCACATTCATCAATCGCAACAAAACCCTTTTCATGGGCGGGTGATTCTCTTGTTGATCTTCTTCATAAGCAATAAATACGATCCATTGACCATCTGGTGAAGGATGCGGAAACCAGTTGGAATAACGATCATCTGTTAATTGCACTTTATCCGATCCATCAGCATTCATTTGCCAAATTTCCATCTTGCCAGTTTGAAAAGAATTGTAATAAATAACTTTACCATCCGGCGAATAATCAGGTCCATCGTCCAAACCGGGTTCATGAGTTAATTGAATTTCTTCTCCTCTCTGAGTACTAATGGTATAGATATCGAAATCTCCTTCTCGCATAGCGACATAAGCTAAAGTTTGTCCATCCGGACTCCATCCATGCCAATAAGAAGGATGCAAAGGAGTAACCAAGGTCGGTGTACCCCCTTCTACTGGAAGGGTATAAACTTTAGACCCCTCTCCTTCTGGGGAATGGCTAATGACAATGGTTTTTCCATCACTTGATATCCC
>CALAZP010000166.1 GCA_937926355.1 uncultured Saprospirales bacterium | reverse complement strand
GCACCTAACGCCAACAATTATCTATTCCTAGCTTTCTCTGGAGAAGAATTTGGTTTATTTGGTTCCAAATATTACGCCTCTAATGCCACCCTGCCTATTGAAAATGTAAATTATATGGTCAATATGGATATGGTTGGCAGATTGAATGAAGAAAATGTACTCGTTATTAACGGAGTAGGGACTTCCCCTTCCTGGACGACCACTTTAGAAGATATTCAAGTAGATCCTATTTCTATCACTACCACTGAATCTGGTTTTGGGCCCTCTGATCACTCTTCTTTTTACTTGAAAGACATCCCCGTTTTACATTTCTTTACCGGCCAGCACAGTGAATACCACAAACCATCAGATGATGCAGAATTGATTAATTACGAAGGAATCGACTTAGTCAGTCAATATATCTATCAATTGGTAACCGCCTTGGATGGGAAGGAGAAACTGACATTCACCAAAACTAAAGATCAAAGTCAGGGTAGTAGGGCCTCCTCTTTTAAGGTAACCTTAGGGGTCATTCCCGATTATACCTACGGTAAAAAAGGGATGCGTATAGATGGCGTTTCTGAAGATAAACCGGCACAAAAGGCTGGTTTACAACAAGGAGATGTAATTTTAAAAATAGGAGAGAAGGACATTGAAGACATTTATGCCTATATGGAGGCATTAGGTAGTTTTGAACCCAATCAAAGTACCACCATTGTCATACAAAGAGGAGAAGAACAGCTTACCTTGCCGCTTACTTTCTAATCCATCTGATATGGGGAAAAGGGTGCTTGCCATTATCTGCTTGTTTTTTCCAATAATCATCTGGGGACAACGGTCCTATGGGGGAGCACCTCTTTCCTTTCAATTAGCCTACGGCAAAAAAGCATTATCAGGAAGACCTATTAGTTTGCCTGATATTAGGGGGCAAAGTCCAACCATGGATAATGGTTTTTCCATTCCTCAATATGTTGACATATCTGCTAAAGATGCATCTTATACTACTACACTAAAAGATGGAGGAACCCTTAGAACCTTTAAAATTCAATTGGAAGGAGCGGAAGGATTATATGTTTTTTTTGAAAAATTTTACCTCAGAAAGGGAGCTAGGCTATTTATTTTTTCAGAAGATCGACAAACCGTTCTAGGAGCATTCACTCATCAAAATAATACCCCCGGTGGACGATTTATGGTAGGTGCTATTCCAGGTCAACAAGCGATTATAGAGTGGTACGAGCCACCTAACCATGCTTCAGAACTACCTAGTTCCTTTTTTATCAATAGGGTAGATGGTATTCCATCATGGCAAGTGATGGAAAGGTCCGCTTCGGAATGTCAAACAGATGCTGTGTGCTATGAAGAGCTGGAGGATCAAAAAAAGGGAATTTGCAGAATTGTAATCGTAGTGGAAGAGGGTATGGGATTCTGTACGGGTACCTTGATCAATAATACTGCCTTGGACCAAAGGCCTTTAGTGTTAAGTGCTTTTCATTGTAGTGATGGATATACTCCCATTTACGATTTATGGAGATTTGATTTTCAATTAGAGCAAAAAAGCTGCGGTGCTGGAATAGAGGATCTTTCCTTTTCTTCTATCCTCGGTGCTGAGGTGTTAGCAGGTAGAAGAGAGAATGATTTTTTATTATTTGAATTACCTGATTCCATTCCCCCTCCTTTTAAAGTGACCTATAACGGTTGGGATCGCTCTGGGGTGCCGCCAGAGGAAAGTGTCATTTTCCATCATCCAGGAGGGGATGAAAAAATGGTGGCTAGTTCTTCCCAAGAAGCAGTGATTTTCACTAGTGACATCACTTGGAATAACTTTCAAGTAGTTAATGGAGATTCTATTCCGATTGTCACTCCGGCCAATCACCATTATAGGGTTCGGTATCAGCAAGGCAAACTCATTGAAGGAAGTTCGGGTGCACCCTTATTTAATCCACAGGGTTTGGTTTTGGGGCAATTACACGGCGGTAATGCAATATGCGATGGAGGAACTGCCTATTTCGGAAGGTTCAATCTTTCATGGGAGGGTGGGGGAACCCCTGAGAGTCGATTACTCGATTGGCTAGACCCAATGGGCAACCAACCTGTCACCTTACCGCCATTAGTGGCAGATACAGTAGATATGGGCACTTTGTCTGGGCAAATTGTTTTCCACGATGAAGGAATGCCCAATGTTTTGGTAAGGTTATTAGATGGAGAAGATTTAACATTCTTGGAAGAGGTGTATTCTGACGCGTCAGGTAATTTTACCCTAACCAGAAGGCCAGTGGGTAATTATTTGATGCAGTTTGAAAAACCCGACCGAGCTACCAATGGGGTAAGTACCTTAGATATTATTCTGATCCATAGCCATATTATTGGAGTTAACCCATTTCAAAGCAATCAGGAAATGGCTGCTTCTGATATCAATGATTCGGGTTCTGTCTCGACGCTGGATCGGATTAAAATACAAAAGGTTATTCTGGGGATTGACCAAACATTAGGGAACTACAGCGAATGGTTGTTTTTCGAAAACCAAATGAAAATTCCCAATACTGGATTTCCTATAACCATCCGTAAAGGTAACCAGTCAATATCCATTAATGGGGTCAAATTAGGCGATGTCAATTTTAGTGCCCATCTCAACTAATAGCATAGACATAATTGCCCTTCTATTTCCCTATTCCAGTATCTTATGAGCTCTTATCTAATCCCTAATTCTTCAGCTATTTATTAGATGCTATCGCGAAATTCAGACAACTCAATAGTTTTCTATTAAAATCCGAATCGTAAGTTTTACTAGATACCCCCTTTACGCATGTTAAATTCTTAACGTTTTTTACCTAGTCTAGTAGATTGCAGCAACTCTATACAAATGATGCTTAAAGGAATTAATCACCAACTGAACTTACAACTAAAAAATGGACGATAAGTCAAGCTTTGCTGCTGTTTTTGGTTATTAAATCTATGGTAACCTTAAAAGTCCGAGAGGTTTAACAATCATCCTTTTTTTCTATTCCCTTTTTTTAAAAAGTTAACTGCAGCATAGAAATCGAACAAGACTTTAGTAATTAATATTTGATTAATGTTTTAGCTTCTGAAGTTTCCCCATTTTTTAGATCTTTAATTTGAACGCTATAGGTCCCAGCTGGCAGATTCTTTAAATTAATAGCATTTTGGATATCGGTAGATTTTAAAATTTTTCCCGAAGGGGCGCTCATTTCGATGACATACCGATTGGGCTGAGTTAAAGGCCTATCCCATTGAATGGTCAAAAAATCGGAAGCGGGATTGGGTGTAAGGCTCCATTTTTGGTCTTCAAACAAAGTATGGCGAGCAACAGAGGTACTGCTTTTTAAAGCAATATTTGTTTCAAGAACCTGACCATTCACCAATTCAATAGTTGAAGTATCCGGAAGATAGCCTTCTTTAGAAACAATCATTTGAGTGGTCATACCATCGGCTGAACCGGATTTATATTGTCCCGAAAAATTAGTTTGAACGGTATTAGGAGACCCCACTATGGTGATTTGAGCACCGAATATGGGAGTTTGAGTTGATTCATCCACTACCACTCCTTTGATTCGTGCGGCCCTTTTTAATTGTGCTTCTACGACATATAATCCATTATTGATATCGGAAATCAGCAAAAGACCGGACTTGAAAAAGGGATACATCCCCCAAGCTCCGTTATAGCCTTGAGTGATTTGAAGTTCGGTATCGTATTGTCCCACTTCAATTAAATGATCGGGTACGGAAGCATCAACGATTACTCCACCATCCGTATAATAGCTGATGAACAAATAATTGTCTTTGACATGAACATTATGCGGAATAACAT
>CALAZP010000165.1 GCA_937926355.1 uncultured Saprospirales bacterium | reverse complement strand
AAAAGAAAGTTAATGGAAATGAAATATTGGACGTTAGCAATTTGTTTATCAATTAATTACTCACTTCTAGCTACCAACCCTACTGCAAAGGATAGTTTATCGAAGCAGGATACCGCCTGGGATTGGGAGTTTTCTTTAGGTTTTGATTTTGCTCAGTTATCCCATGTAAATCCTTTACAGGGGGCTGGCCAAAACAAGCTTTCTTTGAATAGTATAATTGGTTTTATCACTTCTTACAATCGAGGGCTATTAAGTTGGGAAACTGATTTGGTCTGGCAATTTGGGGCACAAAAACTTGGGAGTGGCACGATTGGTTCAGGACTAAATATTCCAATTCCTTTTCAAAAATCTATAGACGATCTACGATTTAATTCTAAATTAGGCTATGGTATTAAAGAGCATTCAAAGTGGTTTTATTCTCTTAATTTTGGAATGCGGAGCATAATTACTCCTTCATTCAATGGAGACGAGAGGTTGAGTGGCAATTTTTTTAAGGATATTTTTACCGAAGGTAGACCTCCTTCTAGTAAATTTTTATCTCCTGCGATTATAACATTCTCCATAGGTAGTGAATTCAAAGTAGGACATGGCCTTGGAGTTTTTTACAGCCCCATGAGTATAAAGTATATTTTGGTTAATGATGATTTTATTGCTTCTACTGGGGTTCATGGAAATACCACTAATGGAATGCCGGATTCACTAGGTATATATAATAATTATAAAAAATTCAATTTTCAATTTGGGTCATTTGTTAGGGCTACATTACAAAAGGACATTTTAAAAGAGAAGTTAAAATACCAAGGTTCATTAGTACTTTTTTCAAATTATCTTAAAAATCCACAGAATTTGGATTTTGATATGGTTAATTCTTTTGATTGGGTGCTAATCAAGAATTTTAACCTCTCTCTTCTTATTAATTTTTTTTATGATGATGATGTGTTGGTTCAGGTTTCGGATAGAAATTTCTTCGGAGGAACCAATAGGCTGGGGAAAAGAATAAGTATGACCCAGCAATTTTTGATTAAGTATCAAGTAAAATTTTAAGTAGGTGGGTGAATTATATTAGACTCATCTAATATGAATTTTTATTTTTAGTTAAATTTCAAGAGGATGGAGGATAAAAAGCTTTATTTGTTGGACGGGCATGCACTTGTATATCGTGCGCATTTTGCTTTTATTGCTAGGCCATTAATTAATTCCAAGGGTTTAAATACAAGTGCTATAAATGGTTTTACCCGAACTTTATGGGATTTAATTCAAAAAGAGAAGCCTAGCCATATTGCGGTGGCTTTTGACCCAAGTGGACCTACCTTCAGACATGAACAATACAGTTTATATAAAGCCAACAGGGAGGAACAGCCTGATGATATCAAAAAAGCATTTCCATATATAAGGCAAATAGTGGAGGCTTTTAATATTCCAATTGTCACTGTTGACAACTATGAAGCGGATGATGTAATTGGAACTTTAGCCAAGCAGGCGGAAGGGGAGGGATATAAGGTTTATATGGTAACCCCAGATAAAGATTATGCCCAATTGGTTAGTCCCAATATTTTTATGTATAAACCATCTAGGCAAGGTAATGGAATAGAAATCCTTGGAGAAGAAGAAATATTGAGAAATTGGGGAATATCTAGAGTAGATCAAGTGATAGATGTACTTGGGATGCAGGGAGATGCAGTGGATAATATTCCTGGGATACCGGGTATTGGTCCCAAGACAGCTGTAAAATTATTGGAAGAATTTGATACGGTCGAAAATTTAATCGCCCACTCTGAACAATTGAAAGGAAAACAAAAAGAGAGGGTTGAGGAGTTTGCTGATCAGGCTTTGTTGTCAAAAAAATTAGCTACAATCGATTGTAATGCTCCTATTCAATTCGATGCCAATACATTTGTAATAGATCCTCCTAATCGAGCCGTGTTAGCAGAAATTTTCAAGGACCTTGAATTTAGGTCTTTGGCCCAATCTATTTTGGGTCAGCCAGAGAGTTCCAGTGGCCATACTGGCGTACAATCCTCCTTATTTGAAACGGAAAATTCCAAGGTAGAACTTGCAGACCATGCTATAGCTTCCCAAACAATTGATAATACTGAACATCGCTATTATTTAATTGAAACCGAACAGAAAATCAATGATCTCGTCAACCGCCTAGCAAAGGCTAGTATTTTCGCTTTTGATACTGAAACTACAGGATTGGATGCCAATCTTGCCCGTTTGGTTGGCATTTCATTTTCTCTGGAGAAAGGGGAAGGTTTCTATGTACCAGTACCACAATCTCAGAAGGAAGCTCAAAAGGTAGTCGATAAATTTAGAGCTGTTTTTGAAGACGATACTATAGAGAAAATCGCTCAAAATTTTAAGTATGATGCTCTAATTCTTAAACATTATGGGGTAGAAGTAAGGGGTCTGGTTTGGGACACAATGTTGCTTCATTATTTACTAGAACCGGATTTGAGGCATAATATGGATTATCTTTCGGAAACCTATCTCAAATACAAACCCATTTCCATTACTACTTTAATAGGGGATAAAGGAAAAAATCAAATTAAAATGACTGATGTCCCTATTGAGAAGGTAGTGGATTATGCTGCTGAGGATGCTGATATTACAGGTCAATTGTTTCATCATTTTATTCCTGATATTAAGAAATCTGGTTTGGAACAATTGTATACGCAACTTGAGGAACCACTTGCAAAAGTATTAGTAGATATGGAGTTTGAGGGAATTAATCTAAATTCAGATTTATTGTCAGAATACGCAATAATCCTTAAGAATAAGATTGACCAGGTAGAGGCTAATATTTATGAGATGGTAGGAAAGAAATTTAATATTTCCTCTCCAAAACAAGTGGGCGAAGTACTTTTCCTAGACTTAAATATCCCATACCGATGGCGAAAAACTAAATCTGGGCAATATTCTACTAACGAAGAGAAATTATCTGAATTGGCAGCCGATTATCCAGTAATTAAGGAAATCCTAAACCACAGGGGAATGACAAAACTTCTTTCTACTTATGTGGAAGCCTTGCCAAAGATGGTCAATCCTAAAACCAACCGAATTCATACTTCATTTAATCAGGCATTAGCGGCAACAGGTAGATTGAGTTCATATAACCCTAACCTACAAAATATTCCGATTAGAACTTCCGAAGGAGCTAAGGTTCGGGAAGCATTTATTCCAAGAGACAAAAATCATGTATTGCTCGCAGCAGATTACTCTCAAATTGAATTGAGGTTAATAGCTGAAATTAGTGGTGACAAAACCATGTTAGAGGCTTTCCAATCGGGGAAGGACATCCATAGCACAACAGCGGCTAATGTCTTTGAAGTAGCATATGACCAGGTTACTAAAGAACAGCGTTATCGAGCAAAGACGGTTAACTTTAGCATTATTTATGGAGCGGGAGCCACTAATCTATCCAGACAGCTCAATATAAAGCGTTCGGAAGCGAATGACTTGATTCAGCAATATTTTAAACAGTATAAAGGTATTCAGGCGTATATGGAAAACACGATATCGCTTGCTAGGAGTCAAGGTTATGTGACTACTTTATTAGGAAGAAGGCGATATCTTAGAGATATTAACTCCAAATCATCATTGGAAAAGAGCAATGCTGAACGAATGGCCATTAATAGTCCAATTCAGGGATCAGCTGCCGATTTAATTAAATTAGCAATGATCAATATTGCCCGTGCCACCAAAGAATCCCAATTAAAATCCAAAATGATTTTACAAGTGCATGATGAATTGATTTTTGATGTGCCTTTAGAGGAACTAGAGGAAATGAAGACTTTGGTGAAAAGGGAAATGGAAAATGCAATGCCTTCTTTGTCTGTTCCTGTTTTGGTTGAAATTGGGGTGGGAAACAATTGGAGAGAAGCACATTAACAACAAAGTATGAAATTAGATCAAACTTGGAGCGTAAAGGACTTGGCTCAACTTATCAATGCTGAAGTAATAGGGGATGGAAATACTGAAATCACAGGAATCAATGAGATCCACCAGGTGGGTTTGGGGGACTTGACTTTTGTTGATGTTGAAAAGTATTACAATGCATGTTTGAATTCAGAAGCTACGGCTATTCTTATCAATAAGCGAATTACCCCTCCTGAAGGCAAGGTAATTATGTATTTGGAAAATCCATTTGCGGGGTACAATAGCCTAGTCCTTTATTTTAGACCAGTTAGACCCATGACAGGTCCTATAGGTGAAAATTGTAAGATATCAGAGGATTGTATAATTGAGCCGAATGTTACTATAGGCCATGGCGTTTCAATAGGCAAAAATGTTCATATTCAAGCTAATAGTGTGATTGGCGATTATACAATAATAGAGGACCAAGTTTTGATTCAATATGGGGCGGTAATTGGCGCGGATGGTTTTTATTTTAAGAAAACAAAAGACGGGTATCAAAAATGGAGGTCTTGTGGCAGGGTAGTAATTGAAAATAATGTAGATATTGGTTGTGGGTGCAGTATCAATAGAGGAATAAGTGGAGACACGGTTATTGGTAAAGGAAGTAAATTGGACTCCCACGTCCATGTTGGGCATGATGTAAAAATAGGCAAACACTGTTTATTCGCAGCACAAGTTGGAATAGCAGGAAATACTATAATAGAGGACCATGTTACTGTTTACGGGCAAGTTGGTATTATCCAAAACTTAAGAATATCTTCCAATTGTACTATTATGGCTAAATCTTTAGTCACTAAAAATGTGCCACCAAATAGTGATTATTTTGGGATACCAGCAAAAGATAAAAGAAATAAAATGAGGGAATTGGCAACTATTCAGAGGATATCTAAAGGCGGTTAGTTTTTACTAATCCTTCTAGTGGTGATAATTTGATTATTTGAGGCTCTCATTTGCACATAGTAAAACCCTTTGGGTAGGTCACCAATTTCAAATAACTGTTCTTCGCGCTCGTTAATAAATTTTCGAACTTCTCTTCCCAACCAATTGTAGATAATTATTTTTTCTACACTTTGTGCATTAAGAAGTTGGAAATCGTTAACCACAGGATTGGGATAAATGCTAATGTCAGAGGGTGTTGTAAAAGCTGATTTTTGACTTTGTGCCGGCAAGTATAACGATAGGCCTAATAAAGACAGCGTTATAACAGACTTAATATATTTGAAATTGCCGGACATTTTGAATTCTTTAACTGTAAATCTAAAGATTAAAAAAATATAAAAAGTCTTACTAGAAAATTTTAACAAAAAAGATTACTCATCAGTTTCTAATAAACCATTAAAGTAAGCAATAAAATCTTTTAAGCTAAATTTCCCCTGATCGCCTTCACCTTGTTTCCTAACTGCTAATTCATGGTTAACAACTTCTTGTTCTCCTACAATTAACATTATGGGAATCCGTTTTAGCTCGGTATCTCTAATTTTTTTCCCAATTTTTTCATTTCTATCATCTATTAATCCTCTGATGTTATGAACTGCCAGTTGATTTTGAATTTCCTTACAATAAGGAATAAATCTTTCACTGATAGGCAGTAATGCATATTGCTCTGGTGCAAGCCAAAGGGGGAATTTACCTGCAGTGTGTTCAATTAAAATACTCATAAACCGTTCCAGGGACCCAAAAGGAGCTCTGTGAATCATGACAGGTCTATGGGGAAGATTGTCAGGTCCAGTATAGGTAAGATCAAAACGCTCAGGCAAATTGTAATCTACTTGAATCGTTCCCAATTGCCAGGAACGCCCTAAGGCATCTTTTATCATGAAATCCAACTTAGGACCATAAAAAGCGGCCTCACCTTTGACTTGTGTGGTCTTCATTCCTACCTCTTGGGTTGCTTCGATTATAGCAGATTCTGCAGCTTTCCAGTTGGCTTTAGACCCTATATATTTTGTTGGCTTATTTGGATCTTTAAGCGAGATTTGAGCTGTAAAGTCTTTGAACCCCATCTTATTGAGTACTGTTGTGGTCAACTCCAAAACATTTAAGAATTCTTCCTTGAGTTGATCTGTTGTACAGAAAATATGGGCATCATCTTGAGTGAATCCACGCACTCTAGAGAGGCCGTGAAGCTCTCCACTTTGTTCGTATCGGTATACAGTACCAAATTCAGCTATTCTAAGAGGAAGATCTTTGTAGGAGTGAGGCCTGAAGGCAAAAATCTCACAGTGGTGTGGACAATTCATGGGTTTTAAAAGAAACTCCTCTCCTTCCCTTGGAGTCTTGATGGGTTGAAAACTGTCCTCCCCGTATTTTTCGTAATGACCAGAGGTCATGTATAATTCTTTTTTACCAATATGAGGGGTGGTAACCAACTGGTATCCTCGCTTTATTTGCTCTTCTTTCATAAAGTCCACCAGGCGTTCTCGAATGGCATTACCTTTAGGTAACCACATAGGTAATCCAGCTCCAACTCGATTGGAAAACATAAAGAGTTCCAATTCACTTCCAAGTTTGCGATGATCTCTTTTTTTAGCTTCTTCAAGCAGTTCTAAATACTGTGTAAGTTCTTTTTGTTTAGGAAACGTAACCCCATAAATACGAGTCATCATTTTCCTTTTTTCATCTCCTCTCCAATAGGCTCCAGCGACGTTTAGAAGCTTTACTGCTTTAATCTTTCCCGTATCTGGAATATGAGGGCCTCTGCATAAATCTACAAATTTCCCTTGCTTGTAAAAGGTGATAGAACCGTCTTCTAAATCCTCCAAAAGTTCGAGTTTGTAAGGGTCTTCTTTTTCTTTGAAATAAGAAGTGGCTTCGGCTTTACTAATTTCTTGTCGTTCGAATAAATTTTTCTCTCGAGCCAGTTCCAGCATTTTGTCTTCTATAGATTTCAAATCTTCAATAGAAATCGATGTTTCTCCAGTATCTATATCGTAATAAAAACCATTTTCAATCGAAGGACCAATACCAAATTTTACATTTGGATATAATTCTTGTAACGCTTCTGCCATGAGGTGTGCAGAAGAGTGCCAGAAGGTGCTTTTTCCCAAATCGTCCTCCCAGGTGAGTAGGGAAACTTCAGCATCTGTATTGATTTTTCTAGAAAGGTCCCAAACAGAACCGTTGACTTTGGCTGCTAATACATTTCTAGCCAACCCTTCACTAATAGAGGAGGCAATTTCCAAAGAAGTGACCCCTTCGGAAAAAGATTTAGTTTTTCCGTCAGGAAAAGTAATTGTAATCATTCTGATATAAGTTTAACCCTCTTTGTTTGCGATTTGAATATACTTTTCTAGGGCCATAGTCATGGAAGGGATACCTTCTGCAGGGGCTTTAATATTGGTGGTAAGGCCCAATTCCTGAACAGCACTATAGGTACTGTTTCCAAATACGGCAATCCTTGTATCGTTCTGTTTGAAGTCTGGAAAATTTTCAAAAAGAGATTTTAGACCTAAGGGACTAAAAAACACCAGAATATCATAGGTCACATCGCTTAAGTCTGAAAGATCACTGCTTACGGTCCTATACATTAAAGCGTCTTTCCAATCCAAATCGTTCTCATCCAAATAATTAGATACTTCTTTAGCGCCAAGGTTAGAACAAGGCAATAAAAACTTTTCAGTTTTATGTTTTTTAAAGTATGGGTCCAAGTCTTCAATAACACGAACACCTACAAATACTTTCCTCTTTCGGTACACTATAAACTTTTGAAGATAATTGGAAATGGCTTCCGTCAAACAAAAATATTTGGTGTCGGCAGACATTTTGACTCTTAATTCTTCGCAAACCCTGAAAAAATGATCAATAGAATTTTTGCTCGTAAATATAATTGCAGTGAATTCTTCTAGTTTGATTCTTTCTTTCCGAAATTCTTTAGAAGATACTTCTTCAACGTGAATAAATGGACGCCAATCTATCTGCAGATTGTAACGCTTTTCCAAATCATAGTAAGGTGACCTAGTGGGTTTTGGTTGAGATATTAAAATGGTCCTTACTTTTTTATATTTCTGTTCCA
>CALAZP010000164.1 GCA_937926355.1 uncultured Saprospirales bacterium | reverse complement strand
AATTCAGCTGGCCAAATTAAATTGACTGCAGACCTGAATGGTTGTATAGCGGAAGATTCTGCTATAGTCACTATGCAAACATTACCCATTATTAATTTAAGTGACCAGACCCTATGCGAAGGGGAATCCATATTGCTCGATGCCACCCAAGAGAATTCCGGGACAACTTATGAATGGATAGATTTAAATAATATGTCCCTTGGTACTATTTCAACAGATCCAACCCTTTTGGTTCAAGATGCAGGGCAATACCAAATTACAGCAGGTATTATGGGTTGCCAAAACTCGGCTACTGCCAATATTCAATTTACTACCATCCCGGTTTTTGACCTTGGAAAGGATACCGTATTATGTAGCGATGATCCCCCTATTGACTATGACTTTAGTAATGTGATTGGAGATAGTTATCTTTGGTCTACTAATTCAAACTCAGCTTCCAACCAAATCTCTTCTACAGGTTTATATTGGTTAGAAATTCAAAGAGGAGGTTGTGTTTTTCGAGATTCTATTCAGGTAGTTAACCAAGCCAAACCCACACTTAATTTAAGCGACCAGACCCTGTGCGCTGGAGATACAGTTGCCCTCGATGCTGGGCAATCCAATCCCCTAACCACCTATGAATGGATTGAGGTGAATAATGGGAATCTTCTTGGTACGGATCCCATTTTTGTAGTGAAAGGAGCTGGCACCTACCAAATTACAGCGTCTATATTAGGATGTTCGTCGACTCAACAGGTAGTGGCCACTTATAATCCTATACCAACCAATTTGAATTTGGGACCAGATACGGTCTTGTGTGAAGGTCAATCTCTTATCTTTGATCAAAGCAACATTAATGCTGATGATTATATATGGTCCAATGGTGATAAGTCGCCTCAGATCACTGTACAACCATCAGTTTCCACTAATTATAATTTAACCATTACTGTTAATGGCTGCAAAGCTAGCGATGCTATCCAAGTGGACGTACAACCTTATCCCATACTTAACTTGGGTAATGATACAACCATGTGTGAAGGTCAATTGCTGGTTTTAGATGCTACTCAACCTTATCCCAATACCAACTACGATTGGACAGACATATCTGGAATATCTCCCGTTGCTTTAGGTTCTAATCCTATAATTAATGTGGATCAAAGTGGCCGTTTTGAAATAACTGCATCGGTCAATGGTTGTTCGAGTTCTACCGATGTGGGGGTTACTTTTAATCTATATCCTATACTAGAACTTGGTGATGATACTACGCTATGTGATGGAGAATCCATCATAGTGGGTACACCTATTACGCCGACGGCTACCTATCTGTGGCTTGATGACAATTCCACCTTACCAACGAGGACATTAAATCAAACAGGAAACTATATACTACAAGTTACAGACAACAATTGTGCGACCACCGACAGTATTGAAGTTGAAGTGATTCAATTTACCCCTAATTTCCTTGGGGCCAATCAAAGCAATTTATGTGATGGAGAGCAGATTGACCTGAAGGTAAAAGATACTTTTCCCGGGATAACCTATTTATGGAATGATGGTAGTACCTCTTCTTTTTTGGAGGTAACCCAATCTGGAGAATATTGGGTAGAAGTCAATGTGGACAGGTGTTCCATCAGGGATTCTATTGTATTTGAATTTAATCCTCTTCCTATTTTCGATTTGGGTTTGGATCAGCGTTTGTGTGAGGACGAAACCGTTAATTTAACCATAACTGCCAGCAGCAGTACTTTCAACTGGAGTGATGGTACTTCACAAGCCACTAATACCATTAGGTATCCTGGAGGTTTAATATGGGCAGAAGCTCAAAATTTGTATTGCAGTTTTAGGGATTCCATTTTCGTTGATTATGATGAATATCCTCTTATTGATTTAGGACCCGACACCACCATCTGTGATGATCGATCTGTAATTTTGTCTGCAGGAGCAAATGCTGAAAAATTGGCTTGGAGTACGGGAAGCACTGCTTCCAGCATTGAGGTTGATAAATCCGGAATATATACGCTTACCGCCACAAATGGGGTATGCGAAATTACAGATGATGTGGAAGTCATTAGTAGAGAGTGCTATTATTTCAACGTCTTCGTACCTAATGCTTTTTCACCCAATAACGATGGGGTCAATGATAATTTATTTCCCTATTTTCCCTTAGGGGTAAGCATTCAAGAATTTAGTATGTCTATATTAGATAGATGGGGCAATATATTATTTCAGACCAATGACATCAACACTACTTGGGATGGGTATTGGAATGGGCAATTAATGCCAGAAGGGGTATATGTTTATTTTTTAGAAGTATCTTATATAGATGATCTAGGTTCGGGTACTGCCCGAAGAAATGGAGATTTTATTTTAATCAAATAACGGAAAACCAATGAAAAACAGAACAATGGGTTTAGTGGGATTGATGCTCCTATTATCTTTCTCCACGATTCAAGCACAAAAAAATAGAGACGATGTAGGAATTGAAAAGGATGCTTTCACTTCGTTAAAATGGAGGAATATTGGTCCTTTTAGGGGAGGACGTTCCAATGCAGTAGTGGGTTTACCCAATAACGATCAAGTCTATTTTGCAGGTTACACAGGTGGTGGAATATGGAAAACTACCGATGCTGGAATTACTTGGAAAAATATTTCCGATGGTTTTTTTGCCACTAGCTCTATTGGAGATATAGCTATAGCCAAATCAGATCCAAATGTCATTTATGTGGGTACGGGCGAGCATGCAGTTAGAGGAGTAATGACTTCATATGGAGATGGGGTATATAAATCATTAGATGGGGGGCAAACTTGGAAGAATATAGGATTACCCCATTCTAGGCATATTTCAGATATCGCTATTCATCCAAATGACCCCAATACAGTTTGGGTAGCTGTTCAAGGTGCTTTACATGGCCCATCTAAAGATAGGGGTATTTATAAATCCACAGATGGAGGGGAGACTTGGACTCAAGTTTTATATGTCGATGAAAATTCAGGTGCATCTAGCTTGAGCTTAGATTTCTCCAATCCCAGAATTTTGTATGCTTCTATGTGGGACCATAGGAGATATCCCTGGAAGGTCCAGAGTGGAGGCTCAGGTTCTGGAATATACAAATCGACTGATGGAGGACTCAATTGGACTCAGCTAAAAGGAGGTTTGCCTAAAAATATGGGAAAATCTGGTATTTCTGTTTCACCTGCTGATCCACAAAGAGTATATGCAATTGTCGAAACAGAGAAAGAAAAATCTGGTTTGTATAGATCTGATGATGGGGGACAAACTTGGAAACTTTTTAGTAATAATCAGGATATAAGTTCAAGATCTTGGTATTATATGGAGGTTTTTGCTGATCCTGTAAACGCGGATAAGGTAGTGGTTTTGAATGCTCCAATGATGCAATCTATTGATGGAGGTAAGACTTTTACTAGGGTAGGGGTTAGGCATGGAGACACCCATGATCTTTGGATCAATCCCAACAATCCAGACAATATGATTCTGGGTGACGATGGAGGAGCAGAAATTACTTTTAATAATGGTAGAAGTTGGTCTTTGCAAAATAATCAACCTACTGCTCAATTTTATCGTGTTAATACCGACCAAACTTTTCCTTATAAGGTCTATGGAGGCCAGCAAGACAATTCTTCCGTTGTGATTGCTTCAAGAACTAATGGTATAGGGATTACAGAGAGTGATTGGACCAGTGGTCCAGGCTGTGAAAGTGCATTTATTGCTTTTGACCCGACTAATCCAATTACTCTTTTTGGTGGTTGTTACCAAGGTATTATTGAAGCATTGGATGTGCGAACTAATGAGGGAAAAGATATTAGGGCTTATCCTTCTCTTAATTTGGCAAACTACCCAAAAGACTTGAAATACCGATTCAATTGGAATGCGCCAATTATAGCCTCGCCACATGACCCTAAGGTATTATACCACGGTGGGAATATCCTTTTAAAAAGTATGGATGGTGGAATAAGCTGGAAAGAAATCAGTCCGGATTTGACGCGAAATGATACTACCAAACAATTAGAGGGTGGTGGTCCATTTACCAATGAGGGAGCTGGTGGAGAAAATTATAATACCCTAAGTTATGTCATAGAATCCTCTTTGGAACCGGGAGTTATTTATACTGGTAGCGATTGTGGATTGGTCTACCTCACTAGAGATAATGGGACAAATTGGGAGAATATCACCCCCAAAGATTTACCAGAATCCCTGATTCACTCTATTGAAGTCAGCCCACATGACCCAGGTACTGCTTATATCACCGCCACTAGGTATAAGTTTAATGATATGTATTCCTATACCTACAAAACAGAAAATTATGGGCAGTCATGGAAAAAAATAAATCAGGGTATAAGTGAGGATAATTTTTTGAAAGTCATCAGAGAAGATTTGAAAGTTCCTGGTCTTTTATATGGAGGTAGTGAACATGGTTTCTACGTGTCTTTTAATGGAGGAGCGCTCTGGGAACAGCTACAACTCAATTTACCTATTGTTCCTATTACAGATCTTAAAATTAACGATAACGATTTGGTAGCTGCTACGGCTGGAAGAGCATTCTGGATTTTTGATGATTTAGCTCCTTTTCAAGGAATGGCGATGAAAAATAAATCTTTGGACCTTGCTCTATTTGTCCCCAAACCTACCGTGCGGTTCAGTTCATTTAGACCATCGTGGAGGGATGTCCCCCCTGGTGTAGGAGCCAATCCTATGAACGGAGTCGTATTAAATTGGTATTTGAATGATACCTTAGCATCTGATGAGGTATTAAAACTTGAAATCCTAGATGAATCCGATACAGTAATTCGAGTTTATACCAATAAAAAAGATACTGAACATCAAGCTTATCCCGGAGGGCCTGCTGCCCCTGTTGTGATTCCTTCGGAAAAAGGTATTAATCGCTTTGCATGGGATTTTAGAACAAATTCATTGAGTGGTGTTAAAGGAGTTTATGTTTACGGCAGTTATGCGGGAAGGCAAGTTGCACCTGGAAATTATAAAGCGAGGTTAACTTTAGGAGAGCGTTCCGTTGAACAGGATATTCAACTACTGCCAGATCCAAGAGTTACCATTCCAGAGGCTGAGTGGAAAGAACAGCAGCAAATGCTGATGGACATCACCAACCAAATTGAGGATATTCATCAAACTGTTGAGAAGGTAGGTCAACTCAAACTCCGTATCGAATTTTACAAAGGGCAATTAGAAGATAAAAAGGGTATGGAAAAATTGGTCAATGCTGGTGATGATTTATTGGATAAATTAGACAGTTGGGAGGCCAATATCATTGAGAAAAGAACAAAAAATGGACAAGACGTGATCAATTGGCCCAGTCAGTTAAATGTTGAGTTTTTCAATTTAAAAGGTGGAGTTGATGCTCATTTTCCAAAGGTTACAGAGGGCGTCAAACAAAGATTTAAGGATTTGTCAGCAAGGTGGGAGCAAGAAAAAATAGCATTGGACGCTATCATGAATCAAGAAGTCACCACTTTTAATCAATTATTTGACGAGTTAAATATCCGAGCTTTAATGATTGATTAAATCTCACTAACAACAATAATAATAGCTTATGTTTCGCCTCATATTCACCTATCTTTTTGTGGGCTCTGCTTTTTTGCTTTTTGCACAAGAACAAGAATTCACGAAAGATCTAAAATATCGTTTAATTGGTCCCTTCAGAGCTAGCAGAACTGTAGGAGCAGTTGGTATAGTAGATCAACCAAATGTTTTTTTTGTAGGGGTTAATAATGGAGGGGTATGGAAGACAGATGATTATGGGCGAACATGGAATCCTATTTTCGATTCTATGGAGACGGGATCTGTAGGGGATATCGCAGTTTACCAAAAAAATCCAGATATCATATATGTAGGTTCAGGAGAGGGGCTTCATCGTCCTGATTTAGGTGTTGGCGATGGTGTATTTAAAAGTACCGATGGAGGGCAAACTTGGAAATTTAAAGGATTACCTGATGTGCAACAAATAGCTAGAGTTATTATTCATCCAGATAATCCAGATATAGTTTATATAGCTGCGCTTGGTCATCCTTATGGACCTAATGAAACCAGAGGAGTTTATAAGACTTTAGATGGGGGAGAGACTTGGGATAAAGTATTGTATGTAGATACAAAAACGGGTGCTACCCAAGTGGAATTAGATCCTTCTAATCCCAACGTAGTATTTGCCTCACTATGGGACCATCGAGAGGGCCCTTGGGAGAATGCTTCTTTTTCTGGCCCTAATAGTGGACTTTATAAAAGTGAAGATGGAGGAGAGACTTGGGTAAAATTAATGGAAGGGCTACCTGAATCATCAGACGGATTAGGAAGGATTGGAATTGGAATTGCACCTTCCAATTCGAAAATTATCTATGCGACAGTTGATGCAAAAATTGCAGGTGGAATTTATAAAAGTGAGAATGGGGGAACGTCCTGGAAACTTATCAACACCGATTATCGATTATGGGGCAGAGGAGGTGATTTTGCAGAAATAAAGGTTCACCCTCAACAGCCTAATACGCTGTTTGTAGGAAATATTGCTTCCTATCGTTCAGATGATGGTGGATTAACTTGGACTTCGATAAAAGGAGCACCTGGGGGTGATGATTACCACAGGATTTGGATTAATCCAGCAAACCCTTCAATCATGATATTCGCTGCTGACCAGGGAGCAACAGTAACTGTAAATGGTGGAAAAACATGGTCCTCTTGGTACAATCAACCAACTGCACAAATCTACCATGTAACTGCTGATCATCAATTTCCCTACTGGATTTATGGAGGACAGCAGGAAAGTGGTGCCATCGGCACCTCAAGCAGGGGCGCAGGAGGCCAAATATCTTTTCGAGATTGGATTGGGGTAGGGGCGGATGAATACGCCTATATCGCTCCTGATCCTAAAGACCCTGACATTATTTATGGAGGTAGAGTGGTTCGATTTAATAAAAAAACAGGTCAGACCCAATATGTGGGGCCAGAAGTGTTGCGTTCTGGTGATTATAGAATTCTGAGGACTATGCCTTTGATGTGGCATCCCTTAGATGATCGGCTATTATTTTTTGCCACTAATGTTTTATGGGCTACTCGAAATGGAGGAGATTCCTGGTTTCAGGTCAGTCCTGATTTAAGTCGTCCTCATCCTAATCCTTCTGCTTCTATTGCTGATTATATTTCAAAGGACTATCAGGTAGATAGAAGAGGAGTGATTTATGCTCTTTCTCCCTCTAGTATAAATGCTGAGGTGATTTGGGCAGGTACAGATGACGGTTTGGTGCACGTTACTGCCGATGGAGGAAAATCCTGGAGTAATGTGACTCCACCTGATTTAGAATCCTGGGATAAAATTTCTCAAATTGATGCAGGTCATTTCGATGAAAATGTAGCATATATAGCGGTTAATAGTATTCGTAAAGATGATATGAGCCCCAGGATATACAGAACTGATGACCAAGGAAAAACTTGGAATAAAATCATCTCAGGTTTAGCTAGTAATGGGCCTGTTAATGTAGTACGAGAAGACCCCATTCAAAGAGGCCTTTTATTTGCAGGAACTGAGCGAACTGTTTACTACTCCCCAAATAATGGGGAGCGTTGGTATCCGTTAAAAAATAATTTGCCCGCTTCTTCAATTCGTGATTTAATTATTCATGAAGGTGATTTGATAGTAGGAACTCACGGCAGATCTATTTGGGTTTTAGATAATATCAATCCTTTGCGGAGTATAGCCAAGCAAGTCAATATTTTTGATCCCTTTTTGGTTCCTCCACCAATTGCATACAGAGTCAGAGACAATCACTTTCTAGATACGCCCCTTCCACCGGAGGAGCCTGCTGGTGAAAATCCACCCAGTGGTGCTTTTATTGATTATTTTTTGCCGAAGGCGGCACAAAAAATATCCATTAAAATTTATGATTCTGAAGAGCATTTGGTTCGAACTTATGATAGTGAAAATATTTTGAAACCTTTGAATCCAGATGATTTGGCGCATCCTTATTATTGGGTAAAAAATGATGAAAAGCCCCGTACTGAACAAGGGCACCACCGATTCATTTGGGATTTGAAGTGGACAAGACCGAAAGGAGCAAAAAGTAGTTTGCCCATTTCCGCAGTTATAAATAGAACCTCTCCTGAGCCTAGTGGGCCATATGCTGCGCCCGGAATTTACAAGGTAGTACTCGAGGTTGATGGAGTGGGTTATCAGCAAAATTTGGAGGTGGTTCCCGACCCTAGGGTGGACGCTTCTGAATCGGACTTGGAACTGCAGTTTATGGCCTCTATGCGATGCTATGAGCAGTACCTTTTACTGGAGTCACTAAAGGAAAATATAAATCAATCTGATCGCACACCAGAAGAAAAGGCATCTATTATAGGTAGCGGTCAACCAGGTGCTCAAGATTTTATTTATGGCAGTATTTATCAACTAAAGGAAGCTGATCTCCAGATTGTTCCTTTACAAAACCAATATTTATTTGTAATGTCTATTTTGCAGTCGGCGGATGTTAAACCAACCATTAGTGCACTTGATGCGATTAATCAACTAGATGGTTTGACTGGAAAATTACAACAAAAAATAAATTAATTCAATGACTTAGACACTTGTCTTTGTTTGCCAAAATAAATATCATTCTTTTGTCCATCGCTATTCCAATCCACTTGGCCTCTCATTAAGAGCATCCCTTTTTGGAGCCTTACGGAGTATTTTAGCGTATCTTCTGGTAGGGTAATGGTTAGAGTATCTTGATTCAAAAACCATGAACCTTTTTTTGTATCTAGAATAGAATTATCTAATCCTATGAAAACTTGTCGATAGGTTTGATCCGGATAAAAGTAAGATTGAGTTGGGCGAATTTGTAAAATATTTTGCCAATCGTCTTCCTCTACAATGAACAAATAGGAACTATCATTTTTGACTTCCACTTTTATTTCTACATTTTCCCAAATCCCTTGCAAATTAGATGCTTGAATAGGACTAGCAGAAGATTTAGTTGGTTGAATTTCTGATTTACAACTTATTACAAATATAAGTAGGCCTAATACAATCTTAGATTTCATTTATTTTTTTGACAAAAGTAAATAGAATTCAATTGAAACAGTTCTTAAATTTTGCACAATTGTTTTTGTATTATTGTGGCAAACCCCATGTTCAAATGAAACTTTCCAAACAAGCGACTATTCTTTTAATTGCTATTAATTGGGCTTGTAACCAGCAGCCTAATCAAAAAGAAATCTCTAGTTCCCTTCAAAATGGGATAGTAACAGCAGATATCATACACGCAGCTGGGGAATATCCAAATCTGTTTTTCAACCTCGAAAACCAAATGTTTGAAGAAAGAGAAAACATTACTGGCTTACCTGCTCCTTTTAATATCGGCAGAATTAAATATTTTAAAGAATCAGACGGAAGAAGCATTTATATCCTAGTTTTGGGTGCTGCAATACCACAAACTACTGAAATGGATATTAAAACTATTGGAATGATTCGATTTTTAAACGAGGTAGAGGTCCCTTTAATAGTTGGTGTTCCAAATAATAATAAAATTGCGCCACCTATACCGGATTTTCAGACGCTTTTGTTTGAAAATGACCCTACCAAGAGATTAATTGAACAATGGTTGACCTATCACAATTTTCCATTTCCTTTTACTTCTTTTTTTTGGGAAGATGAAAATGCAACTAAGGAATGGCTAGGTAAACATAGAATTTTTAATTAAAAGGAGAAGCCACCTTTATTTTGCCATTTCCCTCTTCTACAGTTGGATAATTGGAGATAGATACAATTGGACCGCCTTGGTATTCTATTGAGGATTCCAAAGGTTGAGGTTGGTAGGTGTTTCGAGGGTAAAAAAAAGTTGTGGTTAGGACGAAAAATAAAGAAGCTGCAATAGACAGCCAGTGAAGTCTTTTCGAATTTTGATTTCTTTGTTTTTGAAATCTTTTCCATAATTCATCTGAAGGGGTTACTTCTAAATGGTTTGCCAATGCTTTAAATTTCTCCTCCATGAGTATTTGAAATTTTTATAATTATTTCGCTTAATTTTTTTCTTGCCAAAATCAATTGTGATTTAGAGGTGTTAATACTAATTCCTAATAAATCGGCAATTTCTCTGTGTTTGTACCCCTCTATAACATAGAGGTTGAAAACTGTCTTATAACCATTTGGTAATTGATCTAACAAAATGAGTAAGTCATTAGCTGTTAATTGGTCATAAGCATTTGCATTTAAACTAGGCAATTGAAGGTCATCGGGTATTTCTGTTAACCAATTTTTTTTAGATCGCAAATACATCAATGATTCGTTAACCGATATTTTTCTGACCCAAGCTTGAAAGTCACCTTCAAATTTATATTGGTTTAAGCGTTCAAAAATTTTTTGTAAAACGATTAGAGCCACATCTTCTGCATCGTGGAAATTGGAAATAAATCTTCTACACACCCCCAAAATGTAGCCAGCAAATTTTTCGTAAAGCAACCGCTCTGCATGAGCTTCTCCTAGGATAACTCTCTTGATTAACGCTTCATCGTTTGCTATCTTCAAGTATTTGATTTTCATCTAACTTTATGATGTGAAAAAATTCATTTGTGGTGTACAGACTTTGAATTTATATAAGAAAAACAAGTAAGTTAGTTATTTTTGAGCCTGTTTTATGAAATCGACTCTAATGATAGACAACATAACCATTCCCTTAGATG
>CALAZP010000163.1 GCA_937926355.1 uncultured Saprospirales bacterium | reverse complement strand
TGCCTTCTGGATTTACTACCCAAATTGCTGGAATTGATATATACGAAAATGAAGTAGAAGAAGCTTGGCCACCACAATCGGTTACACTCCGATTAGCAGATGAATACGATTTGAGCAGAGGAGATATGATTGTCCGCAAAAACAACCTACCTAAAATTGGGCAAGACTTAGAAGTCATGTTGTGTTGGTTTAATGAAAAGCCCTTGGCGTTAAGAGGAAAATATACTTTAATGCACACCACTAAGGCCATTCGATGTATGGTTAAAGAGATCAGGTATAAATTAGATATCAACACCTTACATCGCAATGAGGAGGAAACTCAGATCAACATGAATGATATATGTCGGGTGGTGATTCGAACTACACAGCCTTTATTCTATGATAGTTATCGGCAGAATCGAATCACTGGTAGCCTCATTTTGGTTGATGAGGCTACCAATGAAACGGTTGCGGCAGGAATGATCATTTAGCTAATGATGCCGCTTCATGAATAGCTTCACTAAATTCTTGAAGCACCTTAGCCAATATTGTTATTTGTTCCCCAGCTAATTCCCAGTCGTATTGCTCAATGGCTTCCCGAACTCCTGGTAAGGTTTTGACCCCGTATCCAGTATAAAAACCAGGCGCATAGATGTGGTGTCTAAACCATGGTCGTCCAGGAAGGCCGTGTTCTCTAGTCAATTTTTGTTCCATACCGGCCAATAGTTTGTTGAGCGATTGGCTTGCCTTTTGTTTAGGGGTTTTTTGATACAGTACCGCTGCTTTTTCTAAGTCCATTAAGGCATTTAACAAGGGAGAAAAATCCAGGTAGGGAACTTCAGGAACGGGTTCTGGCAAACCTATATCAGCAAGAGGGTCCCGTGCTATTTCAAAACTACCATCGGTTAAAGCCTGATTGTGCTGAGCATGGTCTTTTCGCATTTTATCTGTCATGCCGATAAGGTCATTGGCATAATCGTTGACCGTTCGGTAAAATTTAGAGAACTCAAAGGGCAGGATGGCGGCGTTAGCCAACCTAAGGGTTGTTCTACCTCCTACCTGAGCGAGTGCCAAACCATAATCAAAATTAGGGTCTTTATAAAGGGAGTAGTGGCGATAGGTATCATAAGTGGTGTGGTATTCTCCCCCTGCATTTTCACCTCCAAAACCTATGTTTAAGGAGGCTATTCCCAGGTGTTGGATGAAAGGCGTATAGTCAGAACCTGAACCCAAAGCAGAGAGCCTCATTGCGGAGGGGGCTTTTCCCGAAAGGGATACACTCCTCGCTTTACTTCTTTCCCAAACGGAGACTCCGGTTTGAGGATCTATTACAGATTTGGCTACTTGGTCAAAAAAATGTTCTAAAGTGTGCGAACCACCAGCTCGAAGAAATCCCCTTCCATTTCCATCCGAATTGATATAAGCCACTGCTTTTTCTTTCAGTTCGTCGGCGTGATATTCGGCCCATTCTGTGGATCCCAACAGACCAGGTTCTTCTGCATCCCAGCCACAGTAAACTATCGTTCTTAGGGGTGGATGTCCTTGCTGAGCTAATTGACCAACCACTCGAGCTTCTTCCATTAGCGCTGCCATCCCTGAAACAGGATCACTTGCGCCGTGTACCCAGGCATCGTGATGATTGCCTCTGATTATCCATTCATCTGGATAAGTGCTTCCTTTTAATTTGGCAATTACGTTATGTGCAGGGGTGATTTGCCAATCAAATTCTAGCTTAAGGTTAACTTTAATAGGACCAGGCCCCAAGTGATAAGTAATAGGAAGTCCACCCGTCCATTGGCTAGGGGCAACAGGTCCTCTAAGCGCTTTCAAAATCGGTAAGGCGTCACCGTAGGATATAGGCAAAACGGGAATTTTCATTAAAGTAGGAGCCTCGGAAGGATCCAGTCTTTCAGCATCTTTAGTGGCACCATAGAAAGGAGTGAGTGGATCACCGGGATAGAGGGGCATGTCCAGAACTGACCCGCGCTGCACTCCAGTTTCATTTTTGAAGGGACCATCCGGATAAACGTCACCTCGTCCATAGCCATCATCTTTAGGGTCAGAATATATAAGGCATCCAATGGCTCCGTTTTCTGCTGCTACTTTGGGTTTGATTCCCCTCCAAGAGCCTCCGTACTTGGCTATTACAATTTTGCCTTTAACATCAATCCCCCTTCGTTTCAATTCTTCATAATCAGCTGGAATGCCGTAGTTTACAAATACCACTTCCGCTGTGACATCTCCATCTGCTGAAAAGGCATTATAGGCGGGCAGTAGATCTGATTGGAGCGTTGAAGGGTCTTCTGGGATGGGTTTTTCATCCAAAGTGGGTTGGTAAGAATCATCACCTACAATAGATAAGTGTCTGATTTTAGGTTTGGGGAAATAAACGTAAAAGGTCTCGATTTGAGCATCGTATCCCCAAGATTTAAATTGGTCCACCATAAATTCGGCATTCTCTAGGCCAAAAGGTGTTCCTACGTAATGGACCTTTTCGGACATTTTCTTAATCCATGCCTGAATATTAGATTTATTGAGTTGGGCATCCAACTGTTCTTCTAATGCTAACTGGCTTTCATTTTGACCGAACAGCACGGTACAGTTAAAAGCAAAGATTAAAAACCATAAATTTTTCATATTAATAAAGTTTTTCGTAATAATCGTCTAACATTCTTTTTATGTCGAATGCTTTGGAAGTGGCGACTATAGAGGCGGCCATCATTTTCTTCCACTTTTGGTTATCCTCGTAATACGTTGGAATAATTTCATTCAACAATACTTGGTATAAAGCAGCTCTGTCATGAGTTCTCTGTAGGTCGGGGTCTTCTGACTCGAAACCATCACCCATTTGCCACCCTGTTATCCCGTGTTGGCAAGCCTCCGGCCACCAGCCATCCAGGGTGCTAAAATTGAGTACGCCATTCATTGCAGCCTTCATCCCTGAAGTGCCACTGGCTTCCATTGGCCTACGGGGGTTATTGAGCCAAACATCGGAACCTCTAACCAATTGAGCCCCAATAGTCATATCGTAATTTTCCAAAAAGGCCACAGCATTTGGGTATTTTTTACACCACTGCATTAATTGGAATACAATCCCTTTACCCGTATCGTCTAAAGGGTGTGCTTTTCCAGAAAAAATCAATTGAAGTCGCCCTTCTTTTAGCAAAGGCTCTATTATAGACGGATCATCAAAAATCAAATCGGCTCTTTTATAGGGTACTGCCCTTCGGGAAAAGCCTAACAAAAGGACATTAGGATTAAATGATGCTCCCGTTCTTTCTTTGAGAAAGCGGATCAAATCCCTTTTGTTTTTCTGATGTCTTTCCCACAATTGGTCGGGTTGGTCCAATAGCTCTTGGAGTTTGCCATCGACCCAGGTTGGCTGGTGAATGGCATTGGTTATAGGGATGATATCGCAGTCTTTGGGAACGTGTGCCCACATCTCATTAGCGGTTTTGCCGTGAAGGGCTGCCACGGCATTTGCTTTTCGAGATAAATTCAATGCCCCAACGGTCATATTGAAAGGACTACCGCCTAATTTTTTCAAGTGTTTTTCCTTCAGGTGAAGATTAGCGCCCATATAGGTCAACAACTCAATAGGATGCGACTCATTACCTTGAATGACTGGAGTATGGGTGGTGAACACAATTTGCTCTTTTACTCGGCAAACTGCTTTTTTAAATTTGGTCCCAGTTTCCATTTCTTCCCGCAATAGCTCAAAACCTGCAAAAAGAGCATGCCCCTCATTGAAATGGTATACATCAACGGGTATATTCAAAGCTCTTAAAGCTCGAATTCCGCCAATTCCCAGGACCATCTCTTGAGCCACTCTTTCTTCGCCAAACCAGCCGTATAATTGTCCAGTAATCCAGGCGTCTGTATTTTCAGGAAGATCGGTATCTAAAAGATATAAAGGTGCATTTCCAAAAGCAGTTACTTTCCAAACCTTGCAAAGAATAATCCTGTTTCTAATCTCTACTGAAACAGTCACCCCAGTAGATTCTAAATACTTTTCGTAGTTGTAGTTGTGATAAGTATCATAGGGATGACCTTCAGCATCTACCATTTGGTCGGTATATCCTTGTTTCCATTTTAATCCTATCCCAATAATAGGGTAGTTGTGGTCTTGTGCCCCTTTTAGATAGTCTCCTGCCAAAATCCCCAAACCACCCGCATAAATTTTAAAATCGTTATGCAGGCCATATTCCATGCAGAAGTAGGCTATTCTTTTCATTTTTTATTTCAAATATATAATAAAAGACTTGCGAATTAGCTTGCTTTTATAAGTTGTTGTGCTAATGGGTAACACAAAAAATATAATACTAAAAAATAAATGATTTTAATCATAAAATACTACTTTAGAACAACAAAACATAATTTTATTATGAGAGATACTTATAAAAATGAACATCAGGATATACCAGGTAATCCCACTATGGGAAAAACCAGTCAACTTAAACTAAATGATCGATCAAATGGAAAGGCTTTGCGGGTAATGAGTGAAAAAGATTGGGATTTTTGGAAGCACAATGGATTTATTGTCATTAAACAGGCTATTTCCAAGGAACAGGCTGCTGAAACAGCGGCATTTTTATGGGAATTTGAGGAAAAGGACCCTAATAATAAGGATACTTGGTACCAAATGCCGAGAGCTGAAATGAAGATGAAAGAATTAGCCAATACTGGAATGGTGGAAGTTTACAATCACCAACTACTGTGGAATAATAGAATGACGCAAAGAGTTTACGATGCTTTTGTAGATGTATGGGGGACAGAAAAATTGTGGGTAACTATTGATCGGGCGAATTTAAATTTCCCTGTGAAGCCTGGTTTTGAATACAAAGGCTTTATTCATTGGGATTACGACCCTGAGGAAAAACCTGTAAATGTTCAAGGAGTATTGGCCTTAGAAGATCAATTAGATGAGGATATGGGTGGATTTCAATGTATTCCTGAATTGTTTAGAAACTACGATGAGTGGAAGCTGACTCAACCGGCAGATCGCAATAGGTTCCTTCCCGATACGACTGGATTTGAACCTACCAAAGTAAAGATGGAAGCGGGTGATTTGTTGATTTTTAACAGTTTGCAGCCCCATGGAATTCGCGTCAATAAGAGCAATAAGGTCCGAATTGCTCAATATATTTCAATGATGCCGGCTGAAGAGGATAACCAAGAATTAAAGGCTTGGCGCATTCAGTCATGGAGGGAAAGAAAGGCACCAGAGGGATATGCATTTCCAGGAGATCCAAGAAATTGGGAGCAAACTCGGTATGCTACCGCTCAGCTCGATGAATTGGGTAAAAAATTATTAGGATTAGAAACTTGGCAATAAAAAAATGAAAAATGAAAAACGGGATGGACAGACGTAAATTTTTAAGAAAAACAGGAGTAGGAGCATTGGGAATTGCATTGGGTGGGGGACAATTGATTGGCATGCCAGCCTTACATTCTTCCAAATTGAGGACTTTTAAAAGAATAAATGGAGTGCAACTTGGTTGTATAACTTATTCTTTCAGGTCTCTAGAGGACCAAAGCGCAGAAGCTACCCTACAATACGTTAAAGAGAGTGGTATTAATGCCATTGAGCTGATGGGAGACCCTGCAGAGTCTTTTGCAGGGATGCCTCAAAGTGAAATCAATAGAATGAGAATGTGGATGTTGGGGCGCAAACAAAGGTCAGGGGAGGAGATGACTACCGATGAAAAATTGGAATTGGAGGAGATGAGGAAAGAAATGGAAGATTACCAATTGAGGGTTCAGCAATGGAGGGCACAAGCAGATATGAAACCTTTTGAGCAACTTAGGAAAATGTACCATGATGAGGGGGTAATGATTTATGCGTTTAAGCCTGCAGCCTTCGGCAAAAATAATTTAGATGTCGAGATTAATTACGGAATGAGAGCTGCTAAGGCGCTAGGTGCATCGCATGTGACGCTTGAACATCCATCAGACGATGACCATACCTTAAAATTAGGCAATATGGCTGCATCTAATGGGGTGAAAGTCGCTTATCATGGGCATGAACAACAGGTTTTTGACTTTTGGGATACTGCTTTGAAGCAAAGTACAGCTAATGCATTAAATTTAGACGCTGGGCACTATGTCGCTGCTGGCAATAAGGATTTATTTCCATTAATAGAAAAGCAACACAATAGAATAATGAGCATGCACCTTAAAGATCGCCAGACTCCTGAAAATGGAAAAGGTAATGTATTATGGGGCACGGGAGATACGCCAATTCCCGATATTCTTAAAATGATGCAGCGAAATAAATACTCTTTTCCGGGAACCATAGAATTAGAGTATCAAATACCTGAGGACAGTGATCCAGTAAAAGAAGTTCAAAAATGTTTGGCATTTTGTGAATTGGCCTTGAAATAAAAA
>CALAZP010000162.1 GCA_937926355.1 uncultured Saprospirales bacterium | reverse complement strand
GGGTGGGTTAATGCAGTGGGTTCTCCGGGAAAATTTTCTTCATAGCTCACTTCTATAGGGTCGTTGGGGTCTAAATTTCTTACCCAACCATTTTCAATATATACGGTGGGAACTCGATCCTGGGTAGCAGCCATTATATAGGAATAATCGAATCCTACTTCATTGGGGCCAGGGGAGATATGGGTATTCCAATCCACTGATCCATCGCCCAACCCCAGATGCCACTTTCCAACAATTCCTGTGTGATACCCTTGGCGCTGTAAAACTTTAGGGATGGTTAATTCTGCCGTATCTAATAATAAGGGCGCCGTACCCGGCAAAATCTTAGCGCGCTCATTTCGCCATGGATAGCGTCCGGTGAGCAGGGCATAACGAGATGGAGAGCAGGTAGCAGAAGAAGCATACCCATTGGTAAATACCATTCCTCCTTTCCCCAGAAAATCCATATTGGGGGTCTGTAAAGCAGTGGCGCCATACACGCCTACGTCTCCATAGCCTAGGTCGTCGGCATAAATTATAATGATATTAGGTTGAGGAGCTTCCTTTTCCGGTGTGGCACATCCTATCATAATGAGGAGTGCCATAAAAAGCGAGGTTCGTTTCATTCTATTTACTTTTTTTACCGAAGGTATTCTCCTAGTTATACAGAAGGGCCTTGGACTATTCAGGTGTAGAGTCATTCTTGATTTTTGGAGGTTCAAATCTGTTGGGTTGAAAAAAATAAACATAAATAGTTGTGGTGCAGATTAATTTTAAATATAGTTTTTTATTTGGTTTTTTTCTGGTTAAAGCATTTTCTATTATTCGCGTCTTTTGGCGTCATTTCGATTCAACTACTTGATTATCAGCTATAATAGGATTAGTTTTCCGCTTTCATAGCGTTTATTATGAGATGAAGAACCTCATTTTTATGGATTGGCGGTTTGATGTGAGTTTTAAGTGGTTATTTGGAAGGCCAAGTGTTTCAAATCATTTGGTTCAATTTTTAAATGATGTGGAGCAGGAATCTCAACCAGAAGTGTTAAGTCCTATTTGGATAAATCAACTGCAGTATCTGAATGTAGAGCAAGTTTACACGGACGATTCTAACATCAAAAAAATGGTTTACGACTTGTATTGTGAAACTCCCAATGGAAACAGAGTAATAATTGAAATGCAGAAATCTAGCCACCCTGGTTGGGACATTAGGATGTTTCATTACTTAACTAAAGTACTCAGAGAAAATATTCATGTTCAGCATGTCTTGATAGCGATTTTAGATTTTAAATATCACTGGAAGGGAACTAAATTGGGTAATCAAGTGGTTAAGCATTATAGAATTGGTTTATCAGGGGAACTTATAACCATTGAACTGGGGCGATTTCATAAATCTTTAGGGGAATTGAATTCGTCACTGGATAATTGGTTATTTTTATTTAAAAATAGTAGTCAGTTGAAAGAAGTTCCGCTGGTTTTTCGGCAAACTATTTTTGAAAAAATATTGAATATGTCTAGAATAAATACATTGCCAAAAGAACAATTAGAAGATTGGCAACAGGAATTAATGGATAACCAATATATTCAAGGAGCCATTAAGATGGCTGCGGAGGAAGCAGCGGAGGAAGCAGCAAAAGAAGCTGCAGAAAAAGCCTACAATGAAGGTTTAATCAAAGGTCGCAAAGCAGAAAAAAAATTATTGATTCAGCGGCTTCGCAAACAAGGATTCTCCGAAGATCAAATCAGAAAACTGTTTGAATTAGATTAATTGGTTATGATTTACTTTAACCTTTAATTAAAACCTTTATAAGACCTTATTCTATTAAATTGGCATAGATTTGTTGGTAAATTAAAATCCTTTATGCAAACCAAATCTATCTATATTGTCGCAATATTCATGGGGTTAAGCTTAGCCTCCTGTCAATGGTCCACTGAAATAGAGACCAAGGAAGTATTAGTAGGTAAGCCCATTACCATGTCCCTTGATGAGTTGCATGCCTCTACTGGGGCTCTATTGCCAGAACCCATTCAAAATTCTGGTAAAATTTATGCTTATCAAAACTATATATTCATTAATGATTTGTACCGGGGTATTCATGTAATCGACAATACTGACCCTTCGAACCCCGAAAAAATCAGGTTTATTAATATTCCAGGCAATGTGGACTTGTCCATAAAAGATAATTTCCTTTATGCGGATTGTTTGCGGGATTTGGTAGTTATGGACATCACCGATATTCACGATATAAGAATGGTTACTAGATTGGAGGGGGTTCTTCAGGATAATACGCCTTGGCCCTTCGAAGCCGATTTGGTGGAATATGGGGATTTT
This sequence comes from uncultured Saprospirales bacterium, assembly GCA_937926355.1. Lineage (GTDB taxonomy): Bacteria > Bacteroidota > Bacteroidia > Chitinophagales > Saprospiraceae > CALAZP01. The sequence continues at coordinate 2,491 of CALAZP010000162.1, read as the reverse complement.
GATTATCAAAATGAAGTAATTGTGGGCTGGGAGTTGGTAAAAGAAGAAAGAAAGGTGGATGAAATTCAAAGTAGAATTGACAATATAGTCACCTTTGACAGCTTCTCAGAAAGTGCTAATGGAGGGGGTACCGGAGAAGGTGGATCATTGGCAAGATTTAAGATGGTAGGGGACTACCTCTATATTGTAGATTGGCACAACATCAATATAGTGAATATCAGTAATTTGGAAAAACCGGAGGTCTTGGAATCGGTTTTCGCTGGTTTTGATATTGAAACTATTTTTAACAGAGGCCAACATTTGTTTTTAGGCAGTAGAAGTGGGATGTATATTTACGACATTAGTACTCCTGAAAAGCCTGATTTTGTCTCTGAGTTTCAGCATGGAACAGCTTGTGACCCGGTAGTAGTGGATGATCAATATGCCTATGTTACGCTAAGGGGTGGTAATGATTGCGGAGCTACAGAAAGTGGATTGTATATTATTGACATCACCGATTTGAAAAAACCTTTTGAAGTGAAGAGCTACGCTATGGAAGGTCCTTATGGATTAGGCATTAAGGATAATTTGATTTTCATTTGCGATGGGGAGGCAGGATTAAAGGTGTACAATAAGGCTAATGTCTTGGACTTGAAGTTGGTCAATCATTTTGAAGACATACAGACTTACGATGTTATTCCACTTAACGAGCATTTGTTAATGGTAGGAGATAACTATCTATATCAATATGAATATTTGGATGACCACATCCAATTGTTGAGTTCTTTTTCGCTTTTGGATTAACTTTGGTAAGTGGAATTCGATGATATCATTTTATGGTTGAGTAATCTAGGGACGTTGGCTTTTGCCATTAGTGGATTTACTACTGCGGTGCATAAAAAGCTGGATTTTTTTTGGAGCCTTCGTCATTGCCTTTGTAACTGCTTTTGGTGGGGGAACACTTCGAGATATGTTACTCAGCACCCAGGTGGTGTGGGTTTCAGATCCCATTAATTTATACCTGGTTTTTGCAGGCTCCCTCCTTGCCTATTTGTTAAAAAACAAATTTGGCAGGTTGCGGAAGATGCTTTTTCTTTTTGATACCATAGGTATCAGTTTATTCACCATACATGGATTACAAGTGGCCCAGCAGCATCATTTGAATGGGCTGTATTTAATCATTTTTGGTGTCATCACCGCTACCTTTGGTGGAGCGATTAGGGATATTTTGTGTGATGAGATACCCTTGATTTTTAGAAAAGAAATTTATGCTACTGCCTGCATCATTGGTGCTGCTGCTTATTTGGGTTTGGAAGCATTGGGTTTGAATTTGATACTTAAAACGGTTTTGTCTTGCACGATTATCATTACTGTTCGAACCATTGCCGTGATTAAAAATTACAGCATACCGGTGTTGAACATGGAGGTGTAAGTTAATACCTACGTTTGTTGATGGTTATATATAATACAGCTATTAAAAATATTTATAACTTTAGTAGGAATTCTAACCCTAATAAATGCCATTATGATTTCCAGATATTTTTTGCTCTTAGTCTTAGCATGTAGTTTTTCTTGCAGCCATGAAGGATCTAATGCCACTGTGCAAAGCTATTACGATTATTCTAATGCTCCCTCCAAATTATCTGGAGGCACAACCATGATTCCCATCCAAACGGAGCTCGGCACGTTTAATGTATGGACCAAGCGAGTGGGAAATAACCCTAGTTTGAAGGTATTAATGCTGCATGGGGGACCTGGAGCAACCAGTGAATATTGGGAAGCGGCCGATTCCTATTTTCCCGAAGCCAACGTGGAATATTACTATTACGACCAATTGGGGTCGGGCAAAAGCGATCATCCCGATGATGAGCGGCTTTGGAACATCAATACTTTTGTAGAAGAAGTAGAGCAAGTTAGAAATGCCCTAGAATTAGATGCATCGAATTTCATCATTTTGGGGCACTCTTGGGGTGGCATTCTCGGGATGGAATATGCGCTGAAATACCAGCAAAACATGAAGGCGCTGATCATTTCGAATATGGTGGCTTCGATTCCCGATTATATTCAGTATGCTAACGAGGTATTGGGTCCACAATTACCACCTGAAGTACTTTCTAGCATAAAAGAATATGAGGCTAATGATGATTATACCAACCCGGAATATTTGGGACTTATTGAAGAACACTACTACCCCAAACATGTATTGCGAATGGATCCAGCCAACTGGCCCAATCCTGTAGTAAGAGCATTTGCTAATATGAATTATCCCTTGTATTTGAAAATGCAAGGACCTAGCGAGTTTGGAATTGTTGGCGATGCGGTATTAAAGGAATGGGACAGAAAGGAGGATTTAAAAAATATAAAAATTCCTGTATTAACTATTGGTGCTACCTACGATACTATGGATCCTAAAGCCATGGAAGAAATGAGTGAATTAGTACCTAATGGTCGGTATTTGCACTGTCCAAATGGTAGTCACATGTCTATGTATGATGACCAGGAAATCTACTTT
>CALAZP010000161.1 GCA_937926355.1 uncultured Saprospirales bacterium | reverse complement strand
TTAGCCTTATTGGCTGTAAAAAGTCCAAAAGTTATCTTTTTTCCAAATGCACAGCCTATCTACATCAATGCTTTTGTGGAATTGCCCATGGGAAAAGATATTGAGGCGACCAATCAAATCATGTTGAATTTGGAAGAAAAGATTCAACAAGCGATTGAACCATATTCTGAAATTGTGGATGCAGTTTTATCTCAAATCGGGGAAAATACTTCAGACCCCAATAGCGAACCTGAACCCGGGGCTTCTCCAAATAAAGCTAGGTTGACCGTTTCTTTTGTACCCACTGAAGAGCGCAATGGTATTTCTACCTGGGATGTTATGGAAGATATAAGGCAAGCTGTTCAGAAAGGAATCCCCGGTGTACAGCTTACGATTGCAAAAAATGTAGATGGCCCTTCAACTGGCAAACCTATCAATTTAGAAATTCAAGGAGAAGCTATTGATGAATTAATAATTACTTCAGAGGAGGTTATTAATTATCTTAATAGTCAAGGAATACCTGGTATTGAAGAGTTGCAAGCGGATATTAAGGTGGGTAAGCCAGAGCTATTAGTGAATATTGATAGGGAAGCAGCAAGGAGATATGGAATCTCTACATATGATATTGCTAATGCCTTTCGTACTGCCGTTTTTGGAAAAGAGGTTTCCAAATTTAAAGTAGGTGAAGACGACTATCCCATAATGGTTCGCTTAGATGATAAGTATAGAAATGATGTTGATAAGTTGTTGAATCAAAAAATAACTTTTCGCAGTCCAGCAACTGGTCAAATATCTCAGGTTCCCATTTCTGCAGTAGCTAAGGTGGAATATTCTTCCACCTATAGTTCTATAAAGAGAAAAAATTTGGATCGAGTAGTTACGATTTATTCCAATGTTTTGGAGGGATATAATGCTAATGAAATTGTTGCGGCGATAAAAGAAGATATGGAAAATTTCCCTTTACCTGCATCTATGAATTATGAATTTACTGGAGAACAGGCTCAACAGGCTGAAGATATGGAGTTTTTAAGTACTGCCTTTTTGGTTGCTCTATTTGCTATATTTCTGATTATAGTTGCCCAGTTTAATTCGGTTGCCTTTCCGTTTATTATAGTTTTATCTGTTTTATTTAGTACTATAGGGGTATTCTTAGGATATGCGTTAACTGGGATGGATATTTCAGTAGTTTTCACAGGGGTGGGTATTATTTCTTTAGCAGGGGTGGTAGTCAACAATGCTATAGTATTGATAGATTACACCGAATTAATAGTTAGGGAAATGAAAGCAAAATTAGGGCTTTCAGAGCAGGATTATCTGGTTGAGGAAGATATGAAAAACGCCATTATTAGAGGTGGAGCTACCCGATTAAGACCAGTTCTCTTAACAGCTATTACTACCATCTTAGGTTTAATCCCCTTAGCTATTGGGTTTAATTTTAACTTTTTCACCTTGATTTCAGACTTAGATCCGAATATTTATATTGGAGGAGACAATACAGCCATCTGGGGCCCTATGGCATGGACGGTAATATACG
>CALAZP010000160.1 GCA_937926355.1 uncultured Saprospirales bacterium | reverse complement strand
TGATTGGTTCTATTTTTAGAAGGAACAAAGGCCCATAAAATAATTCCTAAAAATAGAATGGCGATAAAGGGAATAAATTTTTTCATAATATTTGCTTGAATTCCAAATATATCAAACAGTTATCATTTATTAATTGTTTCGCAAGGAAAATAGACGAGGTGACAAAAAAATTGGTAGTGGCTATAGGAGGTTCTAGCGGTTCTCTATACGCACAGTTATTACTGGATAAGCTCAAAGCTATGGGTCAGGAAGGCCCAGAGGTAGGAATGGTGATGAGTGATAATGCCAAGTATAATTGGGAATATGAGTTGGATAATCAGGATTATTTGAATTATCCCTTCCAATTCTATGAAAAAAATGATTTTCACGCTCCTTTTGCTTCAGGCTCTGCTCGCTTTGATACCATGGTTGTTTGTCCCTGTTCTGCAGGGCTTATGGGAAGGATCGCCAATGGAGTTTCCAGCGATTTGACGACCAGAGCTGCCGATGTAATTTTGAAAGAGCGAAGAAAATTAATTGTAGTTTTACGAGAAACTCCCTTGAATTTGATTCATCTTCAAAATATGAAAACCATAACAGAAGCTGGGGGAATCATTTGCCCTGCCACACCTTCATTTTACAGTCGGCCTAAAAGTGTAGAAGAGGTAGCTTTAACCGTAGTAGATAGGGTTTTAGATTTATGTGGGTTGCCTATTAAAACTTTTCGTTGGGGAGAAAATAGTAATTAACAATAGTAAACACCTTATGAAAAAATCATTTTTATTTATTTTACTTATTTCCAGCCTATTATCACAAAGAGGTTGGTCGCAAAACAATCATACTTTAATGGATTCAATTAGCTACAGTTTGGGAATATTAATGGCCCAAAGTATTAAAAACCAAGGATTTGAAGGATTGAATACGCAAGAATTAGCTCTTGGTATTGACGATGTGCTTCAAAACAATGAATTAAAAATTGATGTAGAAGCCGCCAATGCCATGGTTCAACAATTTATGCAAAATCAAAAAATGAGTCAATACGAATCTAAAATTGCTGAAGAAAAAGCATTTTTGGCAGAGAATGCCCAAAGGGCTGAGGTGCAAACCTTACCTTCTGGTTTACAGTACGAAGTACTAACTGATGGAGCTGGTCCCATTCCTACCTTGAATGATAAAGTAACTGTTCACTATCACGGAACCTTGTTAGACGGAACGGTTTTTGATAGTTCTGTAGATAGAGGAACTCCTGCTACTTTTGGAGTGGGTCAGGTAATTGCAGGTTGGGTAGAAGCTCTTCAGTTGATGCCTACCGGAGCGAAATGGAAGTTGTATATTCCATATAACTTAGCTTATGGCGAAAGAGGGGCAGGACCTACTATACAACCTTACTCTTCTTTAATTTTCGAAGTAGAATTAATCGAAATTGCAGAATAAATGAGGATTGATATACTTTCAGCAGTCCCCGAACTTTTATCGAGCCCCTTTTCACATTCCATTATGAAAAGAGCGGCTGAAAGGGGATTGCTGAAAGTAATCGTCCACGATTTGAGGGCCTATGGAT
>CALAZP010000159.1 GCA_937926355.1 uncultured Saprospirales bacterium | reverse complement strand
TTAGGACATCCATAGATTTAAGATCTAATGTCCCTATTGGAAGTTCAAAAATTTTGGCCCCTTTTCTTTCTGGAAAATGCTTGTCTTTTGCCAATTCTTCTTTAAAAGAGGCAAAATATAATTTGTCTCGATTAAGCGTCAAACCAAATTCAGATTCTGAAGAATTAATCCCTTCGGGAAAAATTTTAAGGGCTACTCTACGGGTGGTATCTTTATTAGATTCCGCCCAATAGCATTGTTCCTTGAGTAAGTTGGAAAGTTCCTGATATTTTTCTTTTTCACTTGATTTAAGTTGGTTAAAATCATTAATCCAATATAAACCTTGCTGGTAATTTGATCGGGTAATGGCTATTTGTGCTTTTCTAATTCTAGCTAAGGGAAACTGCTGATTGGTATCTAATTGAAGGACTTGGTCAATAACAGCTTCCGCCAAATCAAAGGCTTTGAAATTCCAAGCGGCATCTCCGTATTTAAATTGATTAGAAAGAGAAGACGAGTCGTATTCTAATGCTATTTCATAATATTTCATAGCAGTGTAATAGTCCCCGTTAACCATGGCAGTGTCTCCAGCCTCCACCCAAGCTTTCAAAGACTGCCCTACAATAGGACTTTTAACCCAAACAAAAAATAATAATATCGATATTATTTTTCTCATACCACCAACAACTATAGTTTAGGTCCCATTAGATGATGGGACAAATTTTAAATTCTGGAACAGGGGGAACCTTCCTGATGATGTACTGAATGGAAAACTCAGGACCTCCTCTTCCTTTATTCGCAGAATTGAAATCAGAAATTGTACTATCATAAGAAAAACCCACCTTCCAATTGTTGTAATTCAATTGAACTGCGGGAAATAAAGCATCGCTTGCATCAAAAAATCTAATATTAAAACCCAATTGCAGAGAAACCTGATTGCCAGGCTTTTTACTCAGATGTAATTTTCCTCCTACACCTGCAATTGTTTCATGAAAAGGCCCTTGAAATTGAACAGATACATTTCCCAATAAATCAAAATCCCCTCCTAACATCAAAGTGCCCAACACATAAGGATTCACCCTTACGTCAAGAGGAAGAGGAGTGCCCTCTTCCAAGAACCTTTGATCTGGTTGATTAATATGAAATAATCCAACCCCAAAATCAATTTTATTTCTTTGCTCCAATCGATCTATAAGCCCCTCCCTATCACGCTGTTGGATTCTTATATTTATGCCGGCTGATAATCCAAAAAAGTTATTGTTGGTGGTTGGAAAATTTTCACCAGATCCATTATTAGGATCATACATACCCAATAACGGGTCATATTGATTATCAAAAGTCAATTTACTAAAGTTAAAGGTCCTGTGATTGAAAGTGGCCTGACTGCCTATGGAAACAAATACTTTAGGAGAGAATCGTTTGGTGTACGAGCCGGATAATCCTATTTTGGTTCTAGTTAATTTTGAAATTCCTGCTATGTCGTGTTGGAAGATTAGCCCACCTGCAAAAAAACTTCTATCCATCCCTTTATTAGCAAAGTTTTGGTCGTATGCAATGTTTAAGGTCTGAAATGCGACTGGAACGGATGACCATTGATTTCTATAATTGGAGGAAAACCTCACATCACCTCCAAAAACGCCTGTTAAAGCTGGATTTAAGTCAAATGGAGCATTGTAAAATTGAGAAAAATGTATATCCTGTCCAATCGACTTGAAAGCCAATAGGAGTAAAATAAGAACCCTTACTTTGTAGATGTATTTCATACTTCCTTCTAGCAATTAATTGCCAAACCAATTAGGATTATTATTAATCAAAAATTTAAAACCAGTAAGTCTTCTTATAGAATTAATCATAAAAATACGCATAAATAACATATTATTATAATCTAATTATATAACCATTTCTTT
>CALAZP010000158.1 GCA_937926355.1 uncultured Saprospirales bacterium | reverse complement strand
GGGAATCTTTATTCAAAAATAACCATTCTACCTATAAATGGTTGATATTAATTCATGGCTTCCAGACAATGGAGCAACCCTTCATCCCAATGCCTTAACTTAAGTCCAAAAGTAGATTTGATTTTCTGGGTATTCATTACGCTAAATGGAGGCCTGCTGACTGGGGTAGGATAGGCTTCACTGGGTATGGCGATCAGTTCAGTGGAAACATTAAGGTATTTGAAAATGAAATAGGCAAAATCATACCAGCTACATACTCCTTCGGGGCAATAATTATAGATACCAGCTACAGATTCGAATTTGTTGGGGTTGCTCTTTATTTGGTGTGCCATTTGTATAACATCTCTGGCCATGAAGGGGGCATAAGTCGGTGCACCTATTTGGTCGGAAACCACCCTCATAACATTTTTCTGCTTTGCATAATGGACCATAGATTTTAAGAAATTTTTCCCGAAGGGGGAAAAAACCCAAGAGGTCCTCAAAATATAGCTATGAGGTTGATGGTGAAGAAGTTGCTTTTCTCCCGCCAACTTGGTTTGAGCGTAAATACCTAACGGATTAGTGGGGTCGCTCTCCGTTATAGGTTTATTCGATTGGTTGTGATAAACGTAATCACTTGAAAAATGGATGACTGGAATATTAAATTCAGCCGCTATTTTACCCAAATGACCTGGTCCTTTTTCATTTATTTTTTGAGCGAGCAGTTGATTATTCTCCGCCTCATCAACAGAGGTATAGGCTGCACAATTGATAATTAAATCAGCCTTTACCTCGGAAACTACTTTTTTAATCTGCAATGGTTCGCAAATGTCCAACTGAGATTTATCAAAAAATACAGCGGAGCAATCAGGATAATTAGGTACTTCTTGTTGAAATGATTGGCCTAGTTGACCATTAGCCCCGGTAATCAACAGTTTTAGCATAGATTAATCTTTATAGGTAGCAAATAAGGGGAGTTGAAGATCCTTGGGAGAGAGTAGTAGCTGATGGGTCGGGAATATCCAATCAATATTCAGATCAGGGTCGTTATATCTGATTCCTCCTTCTGCTTTTTGGTTATAAAAATTATCGCATTTGTAAAAAAATTCGGCATTTTCGCTGCAAACTAAGTATCCATGAGCGAAACCCCTTGGGACGTATAATTGCCTTTTATTTGACTCAGAGAGGACTATAGAGAAACTTTGTCCAAAGGTGGCAGCATTTTTTCTGAGATCTACTACCACATCTAGTACTTCTCCTTGTAATATCCGAACCAATTTGGCCTGTGCATATTCTCCTGTTTGAAAATGCAATCCCCTAAGCACACCTTTAGTAGAAAAAGCCTGATTGTCTTGAACGAAGGGTCTGGATATACCCGTTTCACTCTCGAAAGTTTGACTATTAAAGGCTTCAAAAAAATATCCTCTTTCGTCTTCAAAGATGTGGGGTTCAAAAACATATAAGTCTTCGAAAGCGGTTTTCAGAAAAGGCATTATGGTTTATTTACTTCTAAAAAATACACCTACAGGTACTCCGGTAAAATTAAAGTTTTTCCTCAATTGGTTTTCCAGATATTGTTTGTAATTGTCTTTAAGATGTTTGGGATTACTGCAAAAGAAAGCAAAAGCGGGATAATAGGTTGGCAGTTGGGTGACGTATTTAATTTTGACAAATTTTCCTCGGTGGGTGGGAGGTGGATAATGTTCGATAGCCTTTAGCATGATTTCGTTTAATTCATTCGTCTTAATTTTTTTAGTTCTATTTTGATAAACCTCTAATGCAGCATCAATGGCTTTGAATATCCTTTGCTTTTCCAAAGCGGATATAAAGACGATGGGGACATCTTGAAAGGGGGCTAATTTATTGCGTAATTCTTTTTCGAAATCTCTGGCCGTGTTGGTTTCTTTTTCTACTAAATCCCATTTATTGACTAAAATAACTATGCCTTTATTTCTTTTCTGAGCCAATCTAAAAATACTCATATCTTGCGCTTCAATCCCCGTTTGAGCATCAATTAAAAGTAGGCATACGTCTGCTTCTTCCAGTGCTTTAATGGCTCTCATTACAGAATAGAACTCCAAATTTTCATGGACTTTTGCCTTCTTTCTTATCCCGGCCGTGTCGATAAGGTAGAATTCTTTATCAAACTTGTTGTATTTGCTATGGATAGAATCTCGAGTCGTTCCTGCTATATCGGTGACAATGTTGCGCTCTTCTCCAAGTAGGGCATTGGTAAATGAAGATTTTCCAACATTAGGTTGTCCCAGGATAGCAAATTTTGGAATATGATCGAGGATTTCTTCTTGTTCGTGAAGGTCCTTAACGGCTTCATCCAGCACTTCTCCTGTACCACTGCCAGTTAAGGAACTGATGAAAAAAGTATTTTCAAATCCAAGAGACCAAAATTCATTGGCATCTAATAACCGCTGATGGTTATCCACTTTATTGACTACCAGCAAAACTTTTTTCTTGGTTTTTCTGAGCATATTGGCAACTTCCATATCTAAGTCTGTGATTCCTGTCGTCACATCAACTAAAAAAATCAGTACTTCTGCTTCGGAAATGGCTATGTTTACTTGATCTCGGATGGCTTTTTCAAATATATCATCTGAATGTTCAACAAATCCACCGGTATCTACTACGGTAAAATTTTTACCATTCCAGTGACTCGAACCGTACTGTCTATCACGGGTTACTCCGCTGATGTCGTCAATGATGGCTTGTCTTTCCCCAATCAATCTATTGTATAGGGTTGATTTACCAACATTGGGTCTACCCACAATAGCTATTATATTGCCCATATTAATTATTATACCCGAAGTTTTTCAACATCTTTTCATCGTCTCGCCAGTTGTCTCTGACCTTCACGTGAAGCTCTAGGAATACCTTTTGTTCAAAGAAAGATTCGAGATCTTTTCTGGCTGCTGACCCTAATTTTTTTATCGCTTCCCCTTGCTTGCCAATCAAAATGCTTTTTTGTGTTTTTCTACTGACAAAGATAGTGGCTGCAATGGAAAGTAAAGGTAAGCCACTTTTTGTATTCCCCTCTTTAAAAGATTCTACTACTACTTCGGTGGAATAAGGAATTTCCTGATGATAAAATAAAAGGATTTTCTCTCTAATGATTTCTGAGGTAAAAAACCGTTCTGGTTTGTCAGTTAATTGGTCTTTAGGGTAATATGGAGGACAAATAGGTAACTTTTCAAGTATAGCTTTGAGAAGTTGGTCGGTTCCGGATTTGTAAAGGGCTGAAATATGAAGGATTTTTTGAAATATTCCTGTACTTTCCCATTGAGGTATTCGGGATTCCCAAAAGTTGGGATCGGTAGCATCCATTTTATTTAGGATTAAAAAAATAGGAATGCTTAATCGTCCTAGTTGCTGAATGAGTTTGCCGTGCTGCTCGAATTGTTCTTTGGGATCTATCACCCAAAGCAGTACGTCTGCATCTTCGAGACTACTGAATACAAATCGATTCATAGCTTCTTGCATTTTATAAGAAGGCTGCTCTATGATTCCCGGGGTATCTGAAAAGACCATTTGAAAATCCTCACCGCTTAATATTCCTATGATTCTATGGCGGGTAGTTTGAGGCTTATGAGTAATGATCGACATCCTTTCTCCAACTAATGCATTCATCAGTGTAGATTTGCCCACATTGGGTCTTCCTATAATGTTGACAAAACCTGCCTGATGTTTGTTAGTCATTAATCTTTTTTTCTATCATTTTAAACAAAAGGTTGGGTTTGAGTACTCTCCAATCTATTTCGTTAAAATTTCTACCTAAATGAACGAAGTGTTGAATACAGGTTGAATTCATTTCTTCGTTTACGTGATCCAGTGTATTGACAAAGCAAATCCAGCCATCTTCCTCCATTACATCTTCGTACCATTCTTCGTAATAGCAATCATCACTTCCGTGAAAATTGAGTACGTTTTCGCAAATCAAGATAAACTTATTGATGCCTTTTTCCCGCATATCATCAATAATTTCTCTTTTAAGAAACATGACATCGTTGTGCAAACAATCATTCCATTCACCAATTAATTCAATAATGGTATAGCCCTTATGGTAATCGGCATACAGCACTTTTAGGTAAAGTGTGGCTGATCCAAATTCATCCCATTGTGGGTGAATAAAGTAATTATACACTTTATTAGTGAAATGAAACTCACTGTATGTTTTACCAAAAAATGGGGAAAGGTAATCTTCTGAAGCAATGTAGCTGCCTCTCCATTTGAAAAAAGGTTCAATATCGTGCATGGCTTATTTTAACTATGCAATATTAAGATTGTTTACCTCCTAAAGCAATTAGAAATATTGAAACCTTTAAAATTTATAGTTACTGGACCGGAGTCTAGTGGGAAAACCACTTTAGCTCGGTCACTGGGCGCACAGTTTGGTTGGCCAGTTTTACCAGAATATGCCAGAATTTATCTGGAGGGTAAATCTGTGAAGTCTTATAATGAAAATGATTTCAATAATATTGTAAAAGGGCAATTGAATGCTGAGGAACAGGCCGAAGCCAATGCTCAACAGCCACTAATTTTTGATACTTCGCTTTTAGTTTTACATATCTGGCATTTGGAGAAGTGGGGAGGTGAACATCCGTTAATTCATACTAAACTTGAAGCGGTTCAAAATTCTTTTTTTTTATTGTGTCGACCGGATATTCCATGGGAGTATGATCCACTTCGTGAACATCCCGAGGATAGAAATAGGCTGTATCGTCAGTATTTCACAGAATTAAAAAACAGGAATTTTCCATTCATTGAGATTGGTGGTCCTCACCTTCGTCGATTGGAGTTGGCCACCCTACAAATAAAAAAGTGGGCTGAAAATATTGACTAATACCCCATTGACCTGTAAATTTGCCATTCATTCCTCACTGGGGTGCCTAACTTATTTCCTTTAGGAGATATAGGCTGAGATCATACCCTTTGAACCTGCCCGGGTAATTCCGGGAAGGGAAAAAGACCGTTGGAATACGTACGGGTATGAAGGTAAAAAGGTGTTTAGCCCCATAGACACCTATTGTTTTACCTTTTAATTATTAACCATGAAAAAATGGATTTTTTTAGGTTGGTTATGGATGTCATTTTCCAATTCCATATCAGCACAGTTTACCTTCATTGGGAAGGTATTAGATGATTACGGGGTTCCTTTAGTAGGTGCTGCGGTTTATTTACCCGCTTTAGAGGTGGGAGCGCAAACAGACGATGGAGGTAATTTTTCCATAACGGATATTCCTTCGGGAAACCAAAAGATTCAGGTTTCTTTTCTAGGGTACCAGACCATAGAGGTGGTTGTTTATTTTGACCAAAATAAATCTGAGATTTTTGAATTAAAAACCTCTACTTATGAAATGAGACCCATGGAGGTCCGAGCAACTAGAGCTAATGAAAGAACCCCAATGACTTTTTCTAATTTGACTCAAGAGGAGTTAACCAAGAACAATTTGGGTCAAGACGTTCCTTTTATTTTGCGTTGGACTCCTTCGGCAGTGGTAACTTCTGATGCAGGAACTGGAATTGGATACACGGGAATTAGGATTAGGGGGTCTGATCCTACACGAATCAATGTAACCATTAACGGGATCCCTCTTAACGATGCAGAAAGTCATAATGTATTTTGGGTGGATTTACCTGATTTTATTAATTCAACAGATGATATTCAAATTCAAAGAGGAGTGGGTACCTCTACTAATGGAGCAGGAGCATTTGGAGCAAGTATTCACCTCAATACCTCTAAAATAGAGCGGGAATCTTTTGGTAACATTCAGACTACTTTGGGATCTTTTAATACCCGAAAAGCCAATATTTCATTTGGATCTGGACTTTTAAACGACCGATTTGTTTTTGCCGGCAGGCTTTCTACTATACAATCAGATGGCTATATTGACCGTGCATCTGCTGATTTGAATAGTTGGTATATTAATACCAGTTACCTAGGTGATCAAAGTACGGTTCAATTTAATGCCTTTAGTGGGCATGAGATTACCTATCAGGCATGGAATGGAGTACCTGCGGATTTTTTAGACGATAAAGAATTAAGGACGTACAATTCTGCCGGTACCGAAAAACCGGGAGATCCGCATGAAAACGAGGTGGACAACTACCAACAGACGCATTACCAATTGTTGTGGACCAACCAATTAACTTCTAATTTGAAATTTTCATTAGCAGGTCATTACACCAAAGGTGCTGGATATTATGAGCAATATAAAGCTGATGAGGAATTGACTGAATACAGTTTGGAAGGAGCATCGGGACCAACTTCTGATTTAATTAGAAGGCGATGGTTGGATAATGATTTTTATGGAATGACCTATTCTTTGCAATCAACTACTGGTGATGGTCGATTGGACTGGACATTGGGAGGGGGATATCACTATTATAGGGGAAGACACTTTGGGGAGGTCATTTGGGCGAGAGATTTTGGAAGTGGGGAAATGGGACATTTGTATTACGACAATTTGGGTAGGAAGGGTGATTTCAATGCTTTTGGGAAGTTAAATTATTGGATAAACTCTAATTGGGACTTATATGTCGATTTGCAAATTAGAAACGTAAATTATCAATTTGAAGGCTTTGACAATCAACTTCGATTGGTCGATCAATCGGATGCGCTGACTTTTTTCAACCCGAAGGCTGGACTATCCTATCATTTTTCTAATCGTGCAAAGGGATATTGGTCTTTTGCAGTTGGTCACAAAGAACCTAATAGAGATGATTATGTGGAAACTACACCTGATGAACGGCCACTTCCGGAGCGATTATATAATACTGAAATAGGGTATAAATATCGCTCAGATAAATTCGCTTTGGAAACCAATTTATACCATATGTATTATCTCAATCAATTGGTTTTAAATGGTGAAATTAATGATGTTGGTGCTTACACCCGTGTTAACATTCCTTATAGCTATCGACTAGGATTGGAGATCAATGGAGGTCTTTCCTTTGGAAACCGTTGGAGATTAGATGGAAATGCAGCAATTAGCAAAAATAAAGTGATACGACATACTATATATGAAGACAGTTATGATGAGTCCTTTAATTGGTTGGGTCAAGAAGCGGTGGTGTATGAAAACACAGACCTTTCTTTTTCCCCATATTTCATTGGAGGGGGGAGTTTAACTCATCAAATTCCATTTAAAGAAAATCGAAATTTCTTAGAAATAGGTTGGTTGCACAAATATGTTTCCAGTCAATTCATAGACAACACCTCCGATTCAAATAATCAATTAGATGGTTATTATGTTAGCGATTTACAAGTAATTTGTAATTGGGGTGAGCAGGTGGAGATTAATTTTTTGTTAGGAAATATCTGGAATGCGAGTTATGAAACCAATGCTTGGTCATATCGATATCGATATGAAGGATCAAGGGTAATTGATCAGGGTTTTTATCCTCAGGCAGGCACTCATTTTTTTGTTGGACTTAAAATTCAGCTGTGATTTTTTTAACTAAACTTTGAGCGATAAATAAATAACATTATATTACACACGAATCGCGAAACTGAAGTGCTCTCGGCGTTTCTATATTTTCGTCGATTTAATCTCCATACAGAGGAGAGTGCAGGTAACTTATTCGCGGCGGTTGATCAACCGCCGCCTTTTTTTGTTCTATTACTGCTGTTTTTTAATTATTATAAGTTGCTATGCAGTTATCTTCGAGTTTTATCAATCAGGTAGTTTTATTACCAAAGGCAATTGCTTTCTAAGGAGGTAAATCTTGCCTTCGAATAAGGGAAAATGGTGACAAGTGATTAAACTCTAGTTGCCTTGATTCAGAGTGGCCTTCAAAGAAGGAATAGGATTGCAAGTAAAAGCTGCTGAGTATAAAGAGCCAGCTGATTATTTGTTAGAATTTATAATTAAATCCAAATCTAACATCAAATGGACTTTCAATAATATTCTGAGGCATATTTAAGTTGTAAAGCAGGAGAATCTCATAGCCAAAACCATTCCCTCCCGCACTGTTATAACCGACTCCTATATATACATTTTCTCTGGTTCTTCTTTGTACTTCAATTTGGGAAACCCCACTGTAAACTAAAGCTTCATTAGCGAGTTCTGCCTCTGCATGCAGAAAAATAGCGGGAATTACTTTATAACGAGTAAATATTCCACCTGCATAACTGATTGGTTGTGCATTGTCTTTCCCCCCATTGGCGGTTCGTGCGGAATAATAAGAGTAGGTTAAGGAAATTCTAGGACCAGCTGACCATTGGGGGGTAAATTTATAGCCTACCATGGGAGAAATTCCCAACTGAAAAAGACTGACAAAGGATGACCCGGAGAAACCTAGGTTAAATCCCCCTCCGTACCAAATTTTCTCTTCAAAAATTGGTGGGGGAGTATTGAGGGAATTACTAGAATTTACACCACTTCTCTTGATAGCTTGAGAAAACCCTATTATTGAAGTTGAACATATTAATAAAAAAGCAAGTAGAGCTTTCAAACGGGATATCTGCTGAAGTTTATTCATAAGTTAAAATATTTAGTTTAATTAATTCAACCTCTCCTCTCCATAATATGCTCCCAATGGCAATTGATTTTGACCCTGAGATTTTGAATATGATATATAACACCGAAACCACTATAATGGATGCTATCATAAAACCAAGTCGAATTCATCGATAACGAAATTGACCTATTCCCATTCAATAAGGGAACATGGTAAAATGGCCTATAGACCAGCAAAGAGGTGATTAAAATAAATAAGACAACTGAGTTCACCATGTAGTATTCAACCATGAATACAAAATTGAGTAAATTAATCAGTAAAAAAAAGCGCCTACTCTTAAGAGCAGGCGCTTTATCATTTATTTAACTTTTGCGGCTAGAAAATGTACTTGATTCCCATTTGAAGCCTCCAGGTATTACCCAATATATTGGTGGTATTTCTGAAAGTTTCGGTGGGGAAACTAGACGTTCCGGATATAGCATTCAATCTATAGGTAGGAACCCCATTAGTTTGTCCTCTATAGTTTAACAAAGTAGATTGATTAACCACTTTTGGTATCCCCCAGTTGCTGTTTAATAAATTTCCAAAGTTTAAGAAATCAAAGGTCAA
>CALAZP010000157.1 GCA_937926355.1 uncultured Saprospirales bacterium | reverse complement strand
CAGTGGAAAGAGTAAAAGCTGAGGCAAAAGCTGAGGCTATAGAAAAGGAAATTATGGCATATCAAAAAGGGGAACAGGAAGGGATGCAAGAAGGAGCGTTCAACCAATTAAAGGCGACCATTGCCAAAATGAAAAGTAAGGGAATGACAGAGGAGCAGATAAAATACTTACTGGATCTGGATGAATTGCCAACTATAGATGGAGTTTGATGAACTAGCTCTGTTCAATTTAAAATTACCACAACCAATTCAATTTCCTAGCGTTAAGATGCTAAAAAAATGCAAAAAACATACGTAGTTGTAGGAGCCAGCAGTGGAATAGGCCAAGAAATGGCAAAGATGCTATTACAAGATGGACACCGGGTAGTTACACTATCTAGAACCCCGCCTAGTTTATCTGGTCATGAATACCATCATCTAGATGTTACTCAGCCCGACTTCTCAGCTATACCACTTCCCGATCAAATCGATGGATTGGTTTATGCTCCAGGAACCATCAACCTCAAACCGTTTAAAAGCCTTAAAAGGCAACATTTTCAAGCAGACCTGGAGGTCAATGTATTAGGAGCTATTGAAGTGGTTCAATGGGCACTCAAATCTTTACAGGCAGCTGATGCACCTGCCATTTTGTTTTTTAGTACGGTTGCTGTCCAACAAGGCATGCCCTTTCACGCTTCGATTGCAGCTGCTAAAGGGGCTGTAGAAGGATTAACTCGGAGTTTGGCTGCTGAGTTAGCTCCTAAAATAAGGGTTAATGCTATTGCTCCATCTCTTACAGATACCCCACTGGCAGACCGATTGCTGAATTCGGACGCCAAACAAGAAGCAGCGGCCAAAAGGCACCCATTACAAAAATATGGAACGGCTAAAGATTTAGCCAAAGCTGGCTTATTTTTACTATCAGAGGACGCCTCTTGGATAACTGGGCAGATTTTAGGAGTAGATGGAGGAATGTCCACTTTGAAAGTTGGATAATTTAATCTTATGAAACATATTTTAGGGAGCTTTTTGGGTCTCTTTGTCTTTAGTTTGACTCTTTCAAACGCTCAGCCGTTCTTCAACAAAAGTCGACTATTCGATGAAGGCAGATTTCCCAATGTGGTAATTACTACTGAAGGAACCGTGCTGGTCACGTGGGGTAGTGGAGATTTCTTTGTGAGGAGGAGCGAAGATGGGGGACAAACGTGGGAGCCAACCATTACTGTAGCTAGTCCAGGTTTTCAGGGTGGTGGTACCTTGGTGGACGAAACCACCGGAGACATTTTAGTTTTTGTTGAGGAAAAACATCCTGTTTCTCCCCTGACCATCTATCGCAGTCAAGACGATGGTAGGACCTGGGAGCAACAACAGTATACCATTCTCCCAGACAGTTTAGGTCATATTCCTTCCATGCACATGAATGAAAGCGGAATAACCCTCACCCAACCACCTTATCAAGGCCGATTGATTAGACCAACTCGTTTTTATGGAGCAGGTAACGACAGGCCTTTTTGGCACACCCATTACACCAATGCTATGTACTCCGATGATGGAGGTGCTACTTGGCAAACGAGTGCCCCTTTTCCCGTCAGGGGAACCGGTGAAGCTGCCATAGTAGAATTGGAAGATGGTCGTCTTTATTACAACTCAAGAAGGCATTTTTCAGATGATGGCCGTACCGCCAAAAGGCGATATATAGCTTATAGCGAGGACGGAGGAGCTACATGGAATGACGCCCAAATCGAGGAAAATCTTCCCGATGGCGCACAGCATACGGACTATGGATTAATGGCAGGTCTAGATATTGAGTTTTCCGATAATGGTTCCTCTCTCATGTTATTCAGTAATATCGATGTACCCGCCGAAACCCCGGACGAAGTCGTCCCCTTTGAACAAAGAACTACCCGTAGGTTCAGAGGAACCGTTTGGGGCAGCTATGATGAAGGCCTTACTTGGCCTATCAAAAAATTGGTGGAACCTGGGAGCTTTGCCTATTCTTCTTTGTGCTTTGGAAGAAAAGGCACCCCTACTGAAGGCTTAATTTATTTGTTTTACGAACACAATGGCGGTGGGGAAATGAAGGTATTCAATCGAGAATGGCTGCTTGAAGACTAAACGCACCAACTACTTGATTTTTGCAATTAACCGGATATAGTATACGGGTTAAGTGTAACTGCCCCTTCGGGAAATGGGGCTATTTCTTATTATTGAACCATAATATTTAGGAAGTTCAAGTTTAGCAAGGCTTGGTAGATTATTTCGGATAGTTGGACATTTGAATGATAGGGTGCTAAATATCTAAAACAGGTCGAGAATAACCTTCTCGGTAAGGCCTGGCTAAAAGTCGGGTGGCCTCCTCATCTCCTGGAATAGTCTTAGTCAAAGGATCATATCGCAATGGCCTTCCTAATTGCATCGACATATTGGCCAGAATACAACTGGCAGTAGAAATATGTCCTTCTTCTATGTCGGCAATGGGTCTTTCAGTATGATTACTGGCATCTAAAAAGTCTTTCATTTGACCTCTGGTAGCGGGAGCAGTGTGTAGTTCAATGTCTTTTTCTTTTAAGTCCTCAGGGTAAGCCTCCCTTTCGTAAACTACCTCCCCATGAATAGGCTGTTGTGAACGGTCTGTAGGGGTAAAATCATATTTCATAACACTAGCCGCTAAGGTGCCTTTTTCTCCATAAATTTTAAATGCCCAAGGATATTCCGGATCTACTGGAGTTCCCCAAGAACGATGGTTCCATACGCAGTCTAATTCGGGATAGCTGAAAAGGGCGGTTTGGGTGTCCGCAATATTGGCAATGCTGTCCTTTTGAACATATATTCCGCCAGTAGAGCGCACCTCCGTAGGCCATCCGAGCTGAAGCATCCATCGGACGGCGTCAAACATGTGGACGCACATGTCACCCATTATCCCGTTACTGTATTCCATAAATCCTCTCCATCTTCTGTGTGGCACACCATTATAGGGAATCATTGGGGCAGGCCCCGTCCATAAATCGTAATCCAAATATTCAGGAACCGTTTGAACAGGAGGTTGGGCATTAAACCGCATGTGGTAATAGCAACACATTTCCACATGTGCGATTTTACCTAGCATTCCTGTATCTACGATATTTTTTTTGGCTTCTATCAAATGGGGAGTGCTTCTTCTTTGCAATCCCACCTGAACAACAGCACCTTTTTTTCGCGCTGCTTGTAAAAT
>CALAZP010000156.1 GCA_937926355.1 uncultured Saprospirales bacterium | reverse complement strand
TGGAAGCCATTTTAGAACCTAACAAGGTAATTAGTGATCAGTATGCAAGCACCATATTTACACTAGATGATGGCAGTTCGGTAGTGGGTAAGTTGGTCAATGAGGATAGCCGCAATTATTTTATTTCTCAGAATCCCTTCGCTCCAGATGAGATGAAAGAAATCAAAAAGAAATCGGTAGCAGAAATAAAAATTTCTGAAGTTTCCATCATGATGCCCAATTTGATTAATCCATTAAATGAAGAAGAATTGAAGGATTTGATGGCTTATTTAATCAGTGGAGGTGATGAAAGCCACCCCGTTTACCAGGAGTAATTTAGTTATACCTTCGGTAAAAAGGACAAGCATAAGTGGGGAATTAATACCGGTAAGTTCTGTTTAATCTGAATACAGAACTATGCCAAAAGGTGAATAGCAATTCTATCCATTCCAAGTTGATTCTTAGGAGGGTCTTTTTTAGTCCTTTTACCGGGATGTTTATTTTTCAAACTTCCAGTAAACAATAACGCTGTATAGGATGTGGACTAAGCCAAATCCTAATCCCCAGAGCTCTAAACTATATTCAGAGAAATAGGCAGCCAATAAGCCAATAAAAATTTCAATTAATCCTAAAGTCTGGACATATTCAGAGGTGTACTTGCTAGCATTGATTAGCGCCAAACCATAAAAAATAAGCTGGGTCGGGGCAATTAAATCCACATAGCTTTTTTCCAACAAAATAAAAGATAAGATACCGCCAATTAATAAGGGAATCAGAAGGTGAAATAATAATAATTTAACGGTACTATTGAGAATTTGATCCCCTTGTTTTTGGGCCTTTCGCTTACTAATTAAAGTGACTGTAGCTAAAGAAAAGCCTAAAACGACCAAGGCAGTTATGATGATTAAATCTATAGCCTCATTAGGCAGAAAATAATTGCTGACCAACCAAACGGCTATTAAGGCGTATATGCCGGATAGCAGGCCGGATAGTCCCGACAAACTAATAAAGCGAGTGCTTCGCTCCATCAATTTCCGGATTTCTTTTAAGTCTTGGTTTTCTAAACTCATCAAAGTGATTTGAAATTCAATATTAATCTACATCCAATCCCCAATTTACCATCTGATGTCCCTTTGGGGCAGTTTGCCGCAGACGTTCTTTAATTTTTTCCAAGTACAGAGTATGGTACCTCAACCTTGAGATATGGTTGGGGTTTTCTTGATCGCCGTTCCAGCAATGCTCCGCACCATCCCCATAATCGACTTCTCCTCCATAATATGGATGGGTAGTTGACTCCAAGAACGCTTCTGTTAATTGGACGGCATTATTGAGGTAATAATTATCCATATCACCGCAATAAAGGAAGATCTTGCCTTCCAAGTCTTTTCCAATTTTTGCCCAATCCCTTTCCAGAATATACCTCAGATCATAATTTTCTTTCCAGTATTCGGCTATTTCTTTATTAATTTTTCCGGTCTGTTTGTCCCAAATAGGAGCGGGATATCCATTTTCGCCTACAGGAGAGTAAACTGCTTGCCAAATATCCCATTGGTCGCCAGATCTACCGTTAGTTCCCAAAACCAATTCTCGATGGTTCATCTGCTGTAGGGTTGCTTTCAAATGACCTTTACCATCTCTCATTCCTGGTCGGGGAGTTTTCCTAAAGGTACCTTCGGTAAAATAGGCATTTTCATCTTCGTAGAGGTTAACTGAGGTAAATGCCCTAAAATCTATGGGATCTGGACACGCAGCAAAAGCTGCATTGTATTGTTTGGGGTAAAACACCTGAACGGCCAGTGCCTCCCACCCACCAGTTGAACCGCCATATAAAAATCTACCCCATCCAGCTCCGACTCCGTTAAACAGTTCTTCTATATGCGGAATGAGTTCATAGGTAATTGCATCTCCATAAGGACCAAGATTAGCAGAGTTAACGGCATAAGAATCGTCGTAATAGGGATTCTGGTGTTGAATTTCTATAGCGATAAATCTAGGAAAATCTTTGGAAATCCATTTTTGATAGAGGTCGTAAGCTTCTTTTTCCTGTATATACTGATAGCCTGTTATGCCAAATCTATTATTGTAAATATGATCATTTTTCTCAGCGGTTGGAGGGGTGGTGCGGAAACCCCCAAAGGTGTAGGGAAAGTGTCCATGAAATACCATCAATGGATATCGAACTGAACTTTCTTTTGAAAAATTATGGGGCACCAAAACATTAGCTTGCAAATACATCGGACGACCCCAAAATTCCGTCAATAACTTACTTTGTATTTTAATATGCTTAATATATTCAGTGTCTTGGGCCGGTTTAATCGGAGGAATGACTGCTGAAAGGTTGAGATGAATTACCCCTGCTTCACCAGGAAATTGTACTTTGATTGGAAGGCTATACAAATTTTTAGGACTGGTGTTCCAATGTTGGCCTTCTCCTTGGTCCATAGGTAAAAGGACCGTATGTCCATTGGCCAATTGAAAGGAATCGTATAGATGAAACAAGGCTTGGGCATAGTATTGATCCTCGGGTACTTCTTTAAGAGAGGAGATCGGGTATCCCAGTGTTTCGGTATTAAAAACGATGGTTGATTGGCCGTCCCATTCTTCTACATCTACTCCAAATATTTGAGCGG
>CALAZP010000155.1 GCA_937926355.1 uncultured Saprospirales bacterium | reverse complement strand
GGCTTATATTCTTTTTCCTCACCGCCCTCTTGATTCATTTCCGCCTCGTGTAACGCTTCCTGACTAAACCCTCCTTCCTCCAAAAATGGAATATCTTGCCAAGCTTCTAATCGCCCATCCATTCCATTGAAAGCAATTTTCCAACCTTCATAGGGCGAATAGGTCGTCAACGAATAATTGACCACCGCTTGGTTGGCATACTTTATCTGTGCGGACATTTTATCGTAAATATCGATTTCTGATCTAAATAAACAATTGTCTCGAATATATCCATCATACTGTTCATTGTCCACATACAAGCGCTTATCATAACCACTTTTCAAAATATCCCAATAAAATTTACAATCCTGAGTATGTGCACAATTTCTACAATTATTTCCCCTAAAAGGTCCATTGTGACCATAGTGTTCTAAAGCACCATAAGCGAATACCTCCGAAGGATCAGCATCCAACCACCAATTTAAAAGGTCAAAGTGATGCGTAGCCTTGTGAACCCACAACGACCCACTCCACTCTTTTTGCCCATGCCATCTTCTAAAATAAGAAGCCCCATGATAGGTATTGAGGTACCAATGGAAATCTACCGAAGTGACTTTCCCTATAGCCCCATCATTTAATAATTCTTTGATTTTTGTGATGTGCGGATTCCATCTATAATTAAACCCAACAATTAAATTTTTTCCAGATTTTTTCTCCGCATCTAAAATAGCCTGGCACTTGACTTCATCTGTAGTAAGGGGCTTTTCAGTCAATACATCACACCCCATTTCCAATCCTTTAATAATAAATTGGTGATGGGTACTATCCGGGGTAGTTACAATAACCAATTCGGGTCGAACGGTCCTTACCATTTCCTCAAAATCAGCGAAAACAGGACAATCGATCTTCATTTCGCTTTTTGCTAATTCCAATCGTCCTGGATTCACATCACAAAGGCCGACAAATTCAATAACATCAGGATAGTTTTCCACCACCCTTTTCCCCCAAAATCCTATACCCCGAATCCCAGTTCCTACCAAAGCTACTTTTAATTTATTTTCTCTACCCGATTTCAAATCTATAGGGTTGGCCAAAGTGTATCCCGCAGCTAAAAGACTTACGGAAGTAATAAATTGTCGCCTAGAAGTAGTCATATTAATCTTTTTTATAGTGAATTACCGATAAATTGGCTTCGCGAACTGCTTCAATAGCTAACTTATCAACTGCCCTATCATACGTCATTAATCCATTAACTTCCCCCTCCACATCGGTAGTTTGCGTATATATCGCCCCCGCAAATCCTTGTTTTACCAATTCTAATAACTGCTGAGCGTATTTTACATATTCAGCAGTAGTTTCAGATGAGTTCTTAAATTTAACATAGCCCCAATTGTCATCAGGTCGCCAAAGGTGTCCTTGGAGCGGCAAACCAATACCGCCGTATTCGCCCAAAACATTGACTCGGGTAGGGTCATACAAATACATTTCTGGATGCGGATAATTATGTAAATCCAATATATCCCCCGTTTGAATATGATTGCCCCCACTTGCTGAATTGACCAAACGAGAAGGATCCATCAACTTGGTCCAATCTGAAATTTCCGCAGTCTTAAATTGTCCCCAAGCTTCATTAAAAGGCACCCAAACCACAATACTTGGATGGGCTATCAAACCATCCATAATACTTTTCCATTCCTTTTTGAAAATAGCCTCCGATTCAGGACTGCGCTTCAATTCATTGCCGTCAAACATTTTTCGATTTTGCCACCCATTGGACCGATCACCACTAGGCATATCTTGCCACACCAACATCCCCATTCTATCGCAGTGGTAATACCAACGGTCTGGTTCCACCTTTACATGCTTTCGAATGGTATTAAAACCGTATTCTTTAGTTTTAATAATATCGTAAGCCAAAGCTTCATCTGATGGTGCGGTGTACAAACCATCTGGCCACCATCCTTGATCTAATGGCCCAAAATGGAAGTACGCTTTCCCATTTAACATCATTCGCATGATCCCTCGTTCATCCTTTTGAACAGAAATACTGCGCATACCAAAATAAGAGGAAACCTCATCAACGGCTACTCCGTCTTGACGCTTAAGCACCACTTTTACATCGTAAAGAAACGGATCCTCAGGCGACCACCATTTGGCATTTTTTATCCACAGCTCCAAAGGCTCCAAAGCATTCCCCTTACCACTACTTACTACTTGATTTCCCTCAAGTACCGTTACTTCCACTACATCTCCATATTCAAAATTTTCTCCCTCAATGGCAACACTCACCCTTCCTGTCTCCGGAGATGGACTATAATTCAATCCAGTGATATGTTTGTCGCCCCCCACAGGTTCTAACCAAACGGTTTGCCAGATTCCCGTTACAGCAGTGTACCAAATTCCCCTTGGATGACTCACTTGTTTGCCTCTCGGTTGTGGTCCGTGATCGGTTGGATCCCACACTTTAACCACCAAATCCTGTTTGCCTTCTTTTAAAAATGGCGTCAAATCAAATGAAAACCCGTCATATCCGCCCTCGTGTTGTCCTAATTTGATATCATTCATCCAAACATCCGCTCTCCAATCTACAGCGCCAAAATGCAATAAAATTTGTCGTCCTGACCATTCCCCGGGTACCTCAAATGAAGTATGGTACCAAAGGACTTGTTCTGGTCCCACTGTTTTCATTACCCCTGACAAAGAAGACTCTGCAGCAAAAGGCACTAATATTTCTCCATCCCATTGTTCGGGCATCCCATCTGCTTTAGGGCTGATGGCATAATCCCAAAGCCCATTGAGATTCTGCCAATCCTCACGAACCATTTGTGGTCGCGGATATTCTTGCCAAACTTGATCCGGTTGGACTTCAGCGGCCCATTTGCTCTTTATTTTGTCTCCAGCGGGCTGCCACTGGGCGGTAATTTTTGCCGACGCAAGGAGGGCTATAATCACTAAAAATCGCATAGTCAAAGATTATGGGTTAAAAGTAAAATCTGGGAGCCGTACAATTTCCCCTCCCTTTAAAGCCGATTCATGCGCCAAAATACCAACACAAGTAATATTAGCTGATTCCCTAGCATTGGGATACGGTGCCACGCCATTAACGAGAGCCTCCAAAAATACATGCACCAAATGAGGGTGGGACCCACCGTGACCTGCTCCCTGAGTAAACGATAAATGTTGGTTGTCATCAGAATCGTACACCCCATGGGTGGTAAAAGGCTGAATCTCCTCCGGTAGTAGTTTGGCGAAATCCGGAGACTCCACCTCTTCTGGAATTTCAGGTTCCGGCTTCTTAGCGGTATGGACCACCAAAGGATTTCCTTCGATTAACGGCCATTCCACTGATTTTTTAGAGCCATATACTTCGAAACTCTCTCGATATTGGCGCGCCACATCGAATAAAGACCGATAGATCTGAGCACTCAAATCGGAATCTTTAAACTTAATATGGGTAGTTTCAACCGCAAATGGAGATTGGTAATGTTCAATCAATTCTTCTCTAATCGTCCCTGAACCAAAGCAAGAGACATACTCGGCCTGAGCTCTAGTCAAGCCCAGAACTGGTCCCACACAATGGGTGGCATAATACATGGGCGGCAACCCTGGCCAATAATTAGGCCATCCATCCATATCCTGCTGATGACTAGCTTTCAGGAACTGAACCTTCCCCAAATCCCCATTTTCGTACAATTCCTTCATAAACAAAAACTCCCTCGCATACACCACCGTCTCCATCATCATATAGGTCAGACCCTTTTGTTCAGAGAGCTCCACAATCCGTTGACATTCTTCCACAGTAGTCGCCATAGGCACCGTACAAGCTACATGCTTCCCAGCCTCCAGAGCTTTAATGGATTGTATCCCGTGGTCGGGAATCGGCGTATTGATATGAACGGCATGAATCTCTGGATCTTGTAACAATTCCTCATAAGAAGTGTAGCGCTTGGGTATGCCAAATTGATCGGCAATCTCGTTTAATTTGCTTTCGTTTCTCTGGCATACGGCCACCAGATTGGCATTGGGGTGCCTCTGGTAAATTGGAATAAACTCCGCACCGAAACCAAGTCCAATAATTGCAATATTTATTTTCATCATCCTTTATTTGATAGTTTGTCGTAAAAATTCCAGCCCTTTTTCTGCAAAAGCATCCTGGCTCTTAGCCATGGTTTTCCAAATACACACCGCCCCAGCTAATTCTACATTATTGGGGGTGAAACTTTCTATACTAATGGTCCCTTGATAATGGATGTCTTTTATACCTTCGGTAAAATCACCCCAAGGAGTAAGTCCTGTTCCAGGTACCCCGCGATGGTTTTCCGACACCTGAATATGAAGGAGTCTGTCGCCTGCAGTATTGATAGCCGCTCTAATATCCTTTTCCTCTATGGTCATATGAAAACTATCGAGTAAAATTTGGGCCGCAGGATGATTGATATCGGTCACCATTCTGCTGACATCTGCTGCGGTGTTGACCAAGTCAGATTCAAATCGATTCAATGGTTCTAAAGCGATTAACTGACCAGCATCTGCTGCCATTGCACAAACCTTTTGCAGGTTTCGAACCGCTAAATCCCACTCGCGCTTTCTTTCCTCCGCTTGAAGCATCCTTGTTTTCCCCACTGCGGAATACATTGGCCCTGCCAAAAATTTTCCACCTAAAGCATTCCCTATATCAAAACAAGCCTGTATATAATCAAAGCAATGCTGGTGTACCTTGGAGTCCTCATGAGTCAAATCCTTAGTCGGTCCAAAGGCGCCACAGATAACCGGAGTCAATCCATTATCCTCTAAAGCTTGTTGGGTGTCCCGCACAGGAATCAAATCGGGATCTTCAATTGGAATCTCCACCACATCAAATCCCATCGATTTGATTTTGGGAAAAAGCGCTAAAGCTTCTCGATCAAACGGCGAAGTCCAGAGCCAGGTACTAACTCCAAAAGTAATTGCATTGGGTTCTTTCATCTAAAGCGCTTTTTTGGCAGGAACCACTTTCATATTACCCTGCATCAATCTCCAATGTCCCGGAAAAGTGCAGATGTAAGGGTAAATCCCAGGTTCCTGCGGGGCGATAAACTTCAAAGTATATTTTTCCTCTGGATTTAAAAGTTTGATGGAATATAAAATCTCTTCCATATCAGGAGTATAATTGCGCTCTGCTGCATCAGAGGCTGAAGCCATTTTATCAGCAGCAGTTCCCACCTTTTCTTTCGTTCCAGGCTTTAAAATCAATAAGTTGTGTTGCATAAAATCAGTATTGTCAAATACCAATTCCACGGGCTGACCCGCTTCTACCTCAAAAGCGGTTACACTGTATTTCATTTCATTCTCAACGGTTCCGATAACAATTTTGGTTGCCGGCCCTAAATCTGAGAAAGAAGTCGAAGACTCTAACGTTCTCTTAGAAAAGTAAGCTAGGGTAAAACGCTCATCTAATGGTTGATCATCTTGAATTTCTCCTTGAACATCAAAATCGGGATGGTCTGCTAGAAAAGCATCGATAAACCCATCGAGGTGATGAGTGGCTGCTGAATAGATCGCATATCCCCTCCATTTGTCTTCCTGAATAGCCGGAATTTGTAACAACTGATATAATTTTTCCCCTAACTCAATATCGGTGTCACGACCTGCAAAAAATAACATCGCAGCCAACTGGACCGTTGGATCTTCGTCATCTAACGCTCCTGAATTGAAAATCAACTCATCAGCCCCCTCTACCTTTTCTAAAATCTGAATCGCAGCCCTTCTCAAAGAAGGAGCAGGATGAAAAAGTGCACTTCGAGCAGCACCTATAGCATCTCCATTGCCATTGGCTATTAATCCCAACCCATCAAGCGTCCATAAAGCATGTAATGCACTTGGTGCCAAACCCATTTCATCGGTGGATTTGTCCTTGACCAAAGCCACTAAAGATTCTGTCACCTCGGTAGCTTTGCTTTCCACCAACAATCGTTGAGCAGTAAGTCGCCAAAACATATTGTCATTTTTCAAAGCAGCTACCAACCCATTGGGATCATCTACTTTCAATTCTGGCATCTTAGATGATTTGGCATTTTTAGGAACAACTCTCCAGATTCTGCCATGAGATTTGTCTCTTAAGGGATTGACGTAAGCATTTCCATCTCCATTTTCCGCATCAAAACCTCCCCATTTTTCAGTAGGAGTAGGGTTGTGTTGAACAATAAAATTGTACCAATCCAAAACCCATACCGCACCATCAGGGCCTGTTTTCGCCTCTACTGGAGAGACCCATTCATCGGAAGCAGCAAAAATATTGCCTCCATCTTTTTCCCGATAGCCTGAACCATTAGCTTCGATAATCGCCTGGTGAACCAATCCACCAGTTGGTTCGCAAACAAATGCAACCTTATTCCAATAGTCAGATGGAAGCAAGCGAGCAGTATAAAAATTATGGCCAGCTGCAGCAGTATATCCACCGAATACATCCACTTGTCTCACATTAGGAGTTAAAGGCAACATGGCGTAATGTCCATCAATTTTTTCACTTCCTCTAAATCGACCTCCTTCCAAATCACGCAAGTATTGATTGGGAACTCCCATGAATACACTGTGGGTATTATTGGCTGTAGAAGCAAAAATGGCATTGTCTTCGGTAAAACCCAACCCCCAAGTATTATTAGTGGTATTGGTTAAAAATTCAAAAGAAGTGTAGTCTTTATCAAATCGATAAATCCCTTGACGGAATTCAAAACTATCTTCAAAAATTAACCCCTTGAAACCTGAATATCCCAATACCCCATAGATGTGGTTATCGATACCATAATGCAGATTAGAAGGCCCTGCATGCGTATCAAATACCCCCCATCCATCAATAATGACTTCCTTCACATCAGCGACATCGTCTCCATCAGTATCTTGTAAAAAGATAAATTGGGGAGCCTGAGATATCAAAATACCTCCGTTTACGAAAGTAAAACTAGTAGGGATATTGAGATTTTCTGCGAAGACGGTAAATTTATCAGCACGACCATCTCCGTCAGTATCTTCACATACTTTTATTCTATCATCACCAATTCCCTCTTCATCGCGAACGGTATTCGGATAATCTACCGTTTCCACCACCCAAAGTCTGCCTCTTTCATCCCAATTCATAGATATCGGGTTGATGATATTGGGCTCTGAAGCAAATAATTCAAAGGTAAAACCAGGTGGTACTTGAATGTGCTTGGCAGATTCCTCAGGGCTCAGCGGCATTTGAAATTGAGGAGCAGGATCACGCTTTTCATAATTTGGAATATTCGGCCTTGGTTCGTATTGCAGTTCTGGAATATTTGCAGCATAAGCCTCCCAATTGGCTCTTACCTGATCTTGGACCGCCCATACCATTCCATTTAAGATAAGTTGGTGAAATCCGGGTTGCGTCCATGTTCTTTCGTCATGCCCAGAAGCAGTATAAAACACTTTGCCTTTTCCGTAAGATTTGACCCAGGTCCAGGGTTCCTTTTGACCATTCTCCTCCCGTTCCATCAGCACCTGAATATCATCAGCCAATTTATGGTGAACATAGGTCTCATCCCAAGAAGTAAATTCCTCAAGACCTGCCATCGCTGGATGATTGGCATCAATGATGGTTGCACTAAAAGTAGCGGTATCGTGAGAGGCAAATTGGCCACCGGTCATTTCGACAAACTCGTCAGAGTTTCTAAAACAATAACTGGCACAGTGAATGGGAATAAATGCATGTCCATCTTTCACATATTCTATTAAGGCCTTTTCCTCATGAGTACCGATACTGTCATGGTTGGCATATAAGATCAATCCGTCAAATTGATTTAAATAGGCTTGATTTAAAACCTCAGTACGCTCCTTATAGGTAATATTAATGCCTTTTTTGGCGATAGCCGCAATTAAATGAGGCGCGTATAACCGAGAATTATGGTGTTCACTTTCGTGTCCCAAAAAAAGAAATTCCATCCTTCTTGGTTGATCATCTTTAGGTTGGCTTTCGATCAAATTACAAGCAGACAACCATAAAGTTAACCACAATAGGGTCAACCTAATGCTATATTTATTTGTCATAATAGTTGGTTAATTGTTTGCCTCAAAATAAAAAAATAAAATTGTAAATTTTACACTAATTGCCATTTGTCCTTTGGAAATAGGTGTTTGGTCTAAAATTAAATTAAAAAAACCATTACAAGCTTTATTCACTTTAGTTTTGTAAGGTATTTATTGACTTAAAAATTCAAATTTCAATGAGAAGAAAATTGCTTTTGCTCACTTTTTCCCTTGTTTGGATCGCTTCCGTTATTGGACAGCAGAACCAAATTGACTTTAGGGAATTCACTCTAGATAATGGTCTGGAGGTGATTATGCACCGAGATAATGCTACACCAATTGTAGCCGTATCAGTACTGTATCACGTAGGTTCCAAAAATGAACAGCCCGATAGAACCGGTTTTGCCCATTTTTTCGAGCATCTTTTATTTGAAGGAACAGAAAATATTGGAAGAGGAGAATACATGAAAAAAATCACTTCAATTGGAGGGACTTTGAATGCCTATACCAATAGCGATGTTACCTACTATTATGAAATGGTTCCATCTAATCAATTGGAAACAGCGCTTTATATGGAATCAGAGCGGATGTTACACCCTGTAATTGACACTGTAGGGGTTGAAACGCAGAGAGAAGTGGTGAAGGAAGAAAAAAGGCAGCGTTATGACAATCAGCCTTATGGAACTATTTTACCAGAGACGATGAAGAGGGTTTTTACCGAGCATCCCTACCAATGGACCACTATTGGTTCTATGGATCATTTGAATGCCGCTCAGTTAGAAGAATTCGTTCAATTTCATAGCGATTTTTATGTACCCAATAATGCGGTCTTAACCATTGCAGGTGATATTGATTATGAGCAAACGGAAGCATGGGTTAGAATGTATTTCAATGAAATTCCTTCTGGTCCAGCATCTTTCTACCGACCTAATATAAAAGAGCCGGTGAAGACAGCGGAGGTCAGGGACATTATTTATGATAACATCCAACTACCAGCTATTATTCAATCATATACCTTACCAGGTAAAAACCACCCAGATTTCTATGCCTTGAGTATGCTTTCCACCTATCTCACTGGAGGAAATTCCTCTTTAATGACGAAGGAGTTAGTAGATAACCAGCAAAAGGCATTAGTAGTAGCTGCTATTCCATTTGATTTGGAAGACTACAGCATATTCATTATGTATGCTATTGCCAATATGGAGGTAGAGCCCTCTGCATTGGAGAATGAAATCGATGCCTTATTAACCAAAGTTAAGGAAGAAGGGATTTCAGATAAAGACTTCCAAAAGCTTCAAAATATAACGGAAAATGATTTGGTATCAGCTAACGCCTCTATGAGTGGTATTGCTGAAAGCCTTTCTAGCGCTAAAGTCTTTTATGGAGATGCCAATTATGTAAATCAAACGCTTAGTAAATATCAAATGGTCACTAAAGAAGATATTCAGCGGGTAGCTCAACAGTATTTTGATTTTAACAGTAGGGTAGTATTGTATTATCTCCCTAAAACTGCTGAAGGAAATCAGTAATTTATTGACACAAATAAAATTTCAAATGAAAAAAATAATATTATTTGCCACCCTTTTATCTTTTGGACTTGGCTTGCAAGCTCAAGTAGATAGATCGAAATATCCGGAGCCAGCTCCAGCTAGGGAAATTAAATTAGGAGAAGCTTCGAATTTTACTTTAGATAATGGCCTTCAAGTTTTCGTAGTAGAAAATCACAAATTACCCAGGGTAGCTTTCTCCTTAGTGTTTGATAGAGATCCATTGATGGAAGGCGAAAAAGCAGGTTATCTCTCTATCGTGGGTGATATGCTTATGGGAGGAACTTCAACAAGGAATAAAGAACAATTGGATGAAGAAATTGACTTTATTGGAGCTAGTCTAAATGTATCGTCTTCTTCTGTCTATGGTTCCGCACTAAAAAAGCATCAACAAAAAATCCTTGATTTAATGACTGATGTTTTGTTTAACCCTGTTTTCCCTGAAAGTGAATTATCCAAACTAAAAAAGCAAAGTTTATCAGCTCTTGCAGCCAGTAAAGATGAACCAGGTTCCATATCTGGCAGATTGGTTAATAGATTGAATTTTGGAGCCAACCACCCCTATGGTGAAATTTCAACAGAAGCAACTGTTGAGGCCATTACCTTGGAAGATATTAAATCGTATTACGAGACCTTCTTCAAGCCGAATATTGCCTATTTAGCCATTGTTGGAGACATCACCGCAGAAGAAGCCAAACCGCTAATAGAACAATATTTTTCAACTTGGGAAGCTGCTGAAGTTCCAACATTTGAATATCCTCGGCCAGCTCAGCCATCTGAAAACACGGTAGCATTGGTAGATCGTTCTGCCTCTGTGCAATCCGTTATCAATGTAACATATCCTATTGATTTGACCTATAACAGCCCTGATTATGTAGCTACTCGAGTCCTCAATTATATTTTGGGAGGAGGATCTGCAAGCAGGTTATTTTTGAAGTTAAGAGAGGACAAGGGATACACTTATGGTGCATATTCCTCTTTAAGCGCTGACCTCCTTGACGGAAGTTTTAGTGCTTATGCCAATGTACAAAATGCAGTAACTGATTCTGCCGTGGCCGAATTCATTAATGAAATCAAAAAATTAAGAAACGAAGGAATCACAGAAGAAGAACTGATTAATGCTAAAGCGAATATCAGTGGAGCATTCGGTCGTTCTTTAGAAAACCCTTCCACCATTGCCAATTTTGCCATTAATACCAAGCGGTATCAACTTCCTGAAAATTTCTATGCCACCTATTTGCAACAATTAGACCAATTAACGGTGGAGGACATCAATACTATAGCTAAGAAATACCTTAAGCCTGAAAATATGCACTTGACTGTTGTGGGCAATGCATCGGAAATAGAAGAAGGATTAACCTCCTTCGGTA
Source organism: uncultured Saprospirales bacterium (assembly GCA_937926355.1). Taxonomy (GTDB): domain Bacteria; phylum Bacteroidota; class Bacteroidia; order Chitinophagales; family Saprospiraceae; genus CALAZP01. The sequence goes on along the minus strand of CALAZP010000155.1, from coordinate 2,171 downwards.
AAGTGGTCAAGTACAATAATATGGCCGAACCAGCTAAGGAAATTTCAATGGATGAATCCATAACGCCTCAACAAGTGATCAATCAATACTTGGATGCGATTGGTGGAAAGGACCAAGCAGCAGCTATTCAGACTATGAGAATGGAAACGCAATCCGATTTTCAAGGCATGTCTCTGAGCATGAGCTATGTGCATGATCTGCCCAACGAACAATTTGCCAATAAAACTACCGTAATGGGTAATGTAGCAACCAGCACCATTGTGAAAGACGGAAAAGCACAAATAACTGCAATGGGGCAAACCCAAGAAGTAGGCGAAAATGAAATGGCGGCCCTTAAAATTGGTATGTATATATTTCCAGAAATCCATTTGGAAGAGGCAGGTTTTGAATTGTCGTTGGACGGCATAAAAGAAGTGGACGGCAAGCAGGCCTACAAACTGATTATTTCAGCAAATAATCAGGCGCTGATGTCAAATTATTACGAAGTGGATAGCGGATTGAAGATAAAATCTGAAAATCCAGAAATGGGAGAGGTGTTTTATGAGGATTATTCCCAAAATGAAACTATTTTGTATCCTATGAAAATGGTCATCAAATCTCCAATGATGCCAATGGCCTTAGAAGCTAAAGTATCCAAATTGGAGTTTAACGCCCAAGTATCGGCCGATGACTTTAAGTAAAAATAGTTAGGATTATGCCCATTTTAGTTATCTCCATTGGAATTCTCTGCTTGTTTGTCCTGATCATGCTCTTCAGGTTAAATGCTTTTTTGTCATTCATTCTGGTTGCTATGGGCGTTGGAATCGCCCAAGGAATGGAACTGAGTAGCATTGTAGGATCTATAGAAAAGGGAATGGGAGATACTTTGGGATTCTTAATTATGATTCTTGGACTTGGAGCCATGTTGGGCAAATTAGTAGCTGAAAGTGGAGCTGCCCAACGCATTACTTCAAGTTTGATCAGTTTATTTGGATTAAAAAACACCCAATGGGCGGTAATGCTGACGGGATTTATCGTCGGCATTACCCTCTTTTATTCGGTAGGGTTCGTGATTCTTGTACCGTTGGTCTTTTCGGTAGCAGCCTCTACCAGACTGCCTTTGATATCGGTTGCTCTTCCTATGTTGGCGGCACTTTCGGTAACTCATGGATACCTGCCCCCACACCCTGCCCCAACTGCCATCGCGGGGATGTTTGACGCCGATATGGGCAAAACCTTGATGTACGGCATTGTAGTAGCTGTACCTGCTATTGTTATTTCAGGATATTTTATACTTCCCGTCATCAAAAAAGTGGACGCCCAACCGCTCAAAGAATTTACCGTTTCCCAAACCTTTCCTGAGGACCAATTGCCAAGCATTGGAACCAGTTTACTGATCGCCCTCTTACCCGTTATTTTAATTGGCTTGGCCACCATATTGAATGAATTTCTTTTTCCCGAAGGGGCCTATTTTCAAATCATTAGCTTTCTAGGTAATCCCGTTATTGCACTTTTATTAGCCGTATTAGCTGGAATTTGGTTATTAGGGTTGCGCAGAGGGAAAACCATAGATACCTTAATGGGCGAGATGGCATCTTCGGTTACTGGAATTACGATGGTTTTGTTAATCATAGCAGGTGCTGGGGGCCTCAAACAAATTTTAATTGATAGTGGAATAAGCGCATATATTGGTGAAATATTGAAAGGCACGACCGGTTCTCCTTTGATATTGGGTTGGATTATCGCCACCTTACTTCGCGTCTCCATCGGTTCAGCAACAGTAGCAGGGCTAACAACAGCAGGGATTATATTCCCCATCATACAAAATACAGGGGTCAGTCCAGAATTGATGGTATTGGCTATTGGTGCAGGTAGCATTATGCTATCTCATGTCAACGACAGTGGTTTTTGGTTATTCAAAGAATATTTTAACCTATCGGTAAAAGATACCTTAGCTACTTGGACCGTAATGGAAACCAGTATTGGAGTGGTAGGGCTAATCGGAGTGCTGATTTTGAACCAATTCGTCTAATACCCTATCAAAGCCAACCATACTGATCAAGTCCCAATAATTAACCCGATATATACTACCTCAAAGAAAACTGATACGCTTTGTTTTATTGGATCTCCGGAGTTATACTCTACTAAGCTAAACCAATAGTCCATTCTCCTTTTAAAAAGCTTTAAAATCC
>CALAZP010000154.1 GCA_937926355.1 uncultured Saprospirales bacterium | reverse complement strand
GGAATTGGTTGTCAATAATATCAATATGCCACCTTTCGTATATAAAAATCAAACTCGTGAAACTACCAATCGTCATTATTTAAAAATTCAACTGATTGATTCTTCTCAGGTTAACTTTTATGCCATTGGCGCGAAGGTTAGTTTGCATTCCTCTCATTCAATTCAATGGTTAGAAAATCACCCAGCTCGAGGGTTTATGTCGAGTATAGATGCAAGGCTTAATTTTGGGTTAGGTTCAAACACCCGAATAGATTCACTTGTAATTCTTTGGCCTGATGGCACATCTGAGACCGTTTTAAATCCTCCAGTAGATACCTTTTTGACTATTTTTAAAAAAGAAGTTGAAGCATCTTTTCAGCAATCTATTGTCAACCAACCATATGGGGAAACTTTTTTGGAGGATAATAGTGCAGCTTTAGACAATTCTTTTCTGCATCAAGAACTGCCCTATTCTGATTTTGATAGAGAACCACTAACCTATTTTATGCACAGTAATTTGGGACCATCCTGCTGTAAAGGTGATGTTAATGACGATGGTTTGATTGATTTTTATGTGGGAGGAGCTGTGGGCCAAGAGGGAATACTATATATTCAAAAGGCTAAAGGTGGATTTAATGCACTTTCTATTTCAAAGGATGTACTGCGAGAAACAATAGATTGCGTTATTGAAGATTTTAACAATGATGGAAAGAAAGACCTTTATCTTGCAAACGGGAGCAGTGAATATGGTCCCAATAATATTCAACAAGCTGATCAGTTATTGATTCAGACGGAAAATTTAACATTTGAGATTTCCAATCAATTGCTCCCAACTTTTAATTTCGATTTTAGCACCTCGGTAGAGGCCATTGATTTCAATAGTGATGGTGCGCAAGATTTGCTGGTAGGTACCTTTTCCAAAAGTAATGTTTACGGAATTCCAGGTAATATATACGTTTTGGAAAACGATGGTTCGGGAACTTTTACTAATGTGACGGATCGCGTTCTACCTCAGGGTTTGGATATAGGAATGATTACCGATATAGGAGTTGGAGATTTCAATAAGGATGGAATTCAAGATTTTATTGCGGTTGGAGAATGGATGCGACCGCGCATATTTTTGGGTAATGGAAGGAGTTTTGTCGAGTATGCTAATGATGATCTAGAGGAATTAACGGGTATATGGTTAAGTACGGAAATAGCGGATATTGATCAAGACGGGGATGAAGATATTTTATTGGGAAATATTGGGGAAAATACCCGGTTTGCAGGAGCTTGGCATTTATATATAAACGATTTTGATCGCAATGGAAAAGTGGAGCAAATTTTTGGGTATGAAAGAGAGTCTGGTGAAATATTTCCTTTTGCTCAAAGAAGAGATTTGGTCAAACAGATGCCGTATTTGAGTAAGAAGTATCCCAATTTTAGTGCCTTTGCTGGAGAGACCTTAGCTGATATTTTTGGCGGCGATATCCTTCAAGAAAGCTTACACCTGAATGCCGTCCTCAAATCTTCAGGGTGGTTTGAAAACGATGGAAAAGGTAATTTTAAGTTTAAAAAATTAGGAAAACAAGCACAGATTTCAAGTGTTTATAGTTTTGCATTTGATAAGACTTCCAGCCAATTATTCTTTGGTGGAAACCAATCTAGAATACAACCTGAAATGGGGAGTAATTTAGGTAATGCCCTAAGTATAATGGGCACTGCAAAAGGGGATATCGAATCTATTTTACATTTAGGACCAGAAATAGGTTTGATATCAGAAGTTAGGAAATTGCTCTGTATTCCTACCTCCGAAGGGAACCAGTTGGTTGTCGCAAGAAGTCATGATTATCTGAAATTATTCAAGTATTAAGCCATGAAAATTAATAAACTAATATTATTTTTTATTGGAATGGTAATATGGGCATGTGAATCGCCCACCCCTTACGAAAAGGTAGTTCAAGAAGAATTAGCTACAGGAATCCGCAACGACAGT
>CALAZP010000153.1 GCA_937926355.1 uncultured Saprospirales bacterium | reverse complement strand
CTATGATACCTTCCTGCTTCGAAAGAGGCATTGATAGATTCAAATATTGGAGATGAAAGCTGTTCAGTGATTAATATAGGCGTGCTTATTCCATGAAACACTTCCTCCATATTGGTTAAAGATCCCCCAAAAGCTTCACCTATAGCCTGATGTCCTAGACAAACACCAAGAATCGATTTTTCTGCTGCATACCTTTTAATCAGTGCTGGCATTATTCCAGCATCCTTTGGGATTCCAGGTCCAGGAGATAAAACAACGATATCAAATTTGGCTACCTCTTCCAAATCTATTTGATTATTGCGTATGACTTCAATTACTCCAAAAGGGACCAGCTGCTTAAGATATTGCAACAAATTGTAAGTAAAGGAATCATAGTTATCTAAAAGCAATATTCGCATAAAGTTTGATTATATTTTTTCTGCATCGACCAGTGCTCTTTTTAAGGCACCCAATTTATTATTAACTTCTTGAAGTTCAGAATCTTCATTACTAGCAGCAACAATTCCAGCGCCAGCTTGGTAATAAAGGACATTGTTTTTACTCAAAAACGAACGAATGACTATGGCCTTATTAAGTTCTCCATTAAAACTAATATACCCTAATGCCCCCCCGTAAAAACTTCGTTGTGTGTTTTCGTATTTAGCTATCAACTCAATCGCTTTGAATTTAGGAGCACCTGATAAAGTCCCTGCGGGAAAAGTATCTCCAAAAACAGTTACAGGATTGGTACCTTTAGGTAATTTTCCTTGAACTTTGGAAACAAGATGTATAACATGACTGAAATATTGAATTTCTTTTAAAGATTTGACCTGCACAGATTCAGCGTGTCTTCCTAAATCATTTCGTGCCAAATCAACCAGCATAATGTGTTCAGCATTTTCCTTAGGATCTTTAGCTAATTCCATAGCTTTTTCAGCATCATAATCCGTATCTCCTGTTCGCTTATAGGTACCGGCAATAGGATTAACAGTCGCTACCTCATCCTTGACTACCAATTGAGATTCTGGGGAAGAACCAAAAATTTTATAATCTCCATAATCAAAGTAAAATAAATACGGGGAGGGATTGATGGATCTCAAAACTCTGTATACATTAAATTCATCTCCTTGAAAAGCTTGAGAAAATTGTCTCGAAAATACAATTTGAAAAACATCACCTAGTTGGCAATGCCGTTTCCCAATTCGGACTAACTCTTTGAATGCTTCATCAGATAGATTAGTTTTTTCATTACCGTCCAAATGAAATTGATGCTCTGGAATAGTTTGGGCTTGGAGCAGTGTTTCTAACCTTTCCATCTTAGATGTGGAACCAGGTAGAATATTTTCTAATATGATTAATTCCTCATTATAGTGGTTGAATCCGATAATAAACCGATGAAGGGTATAACGAATATCCGGTATTTCGATATCTCTTTTTTTGTGTTGAAATTGGAGTGAATCAAAAT
>CALAZP010000152.1 GCA_937926355.1 uncultured Saprospirales bacterium | reverse complement strand
TCCTAGGATTTAAACCATCAATATCTCGATCCAAAAATCGATTGAATGCCATAGCAGAAGTTCGGGCAAAAATCATTGATAGTAAGACCAAAAACGCAATTTCTACCATCCTGGAAGCTTCTGGTTGATGTATTAAACCAAGATAAAATCCAATGAAAGCGAATGGTAAAGCGAAAATGGTATGGCTAAACTTAACGAGTGAAAGGTACTTTTTCATTATAAAAAAACAGCCCGAAAGGTATTCTTACCTCTACAGGCTGTTTACAATATTTAAAGCATTTATTAGTTTGCTGCAGCTACGACTTCCCCTGTCAGGTAAATAAAAGATTGGGGAGGGTTAGTATTAGCAGTGATTGTAACTTTCTGGCTTCTTTTTCCTCTTTTAGCCTTGCTGTTAAACTGAACAGTGATTTCTCCAGACTCACCTGGAGCGATAGGCTCTTTTGGCCACTGAGGAACAGTACAACCACAGCTTCCTCTAGCGTCACTTAATACTAAAGGCTCTGAACCAGTATTGGTAAATTGGAAAACTTGATTAACGATTTCACCTTCATCAATAGTTCCAAAGCTGATTTGAGATTCCTCAAAAGCAACGGTGGTAACTGGACCAGCTGGTGCCTGAGGTGTTTGAGCTGAAGGAGTTACCGCTGCATTTGGATTAGGTTGAGTAGCTGCTGCAGTAGATTCAGCATCTCCCCCACTTGAACAAGCAGTCATAGAAACCGATACTGCAAGAGCAAAAGCAGCAAATTTGAATGATTTCATCTTTAAAAATTTTAATTATTAGAATCTAAATTGAATCAAAAAACGTTGCAAAAATAATGGTTCTGCGACATTTTAAATAATATATAAATAAAAACTATTTTCTTCTTTAATGTTATCAACTCGAAAGTTGTTTAAAGAATATCCCTTTTTTTCTTTTGAACGGCTATCCAATCTTCAAATTCCTTAAGACTATAACAGGAGAGGCAATGATTAGGGGTGAGTAAGCCTTTCCTAGCGGCATAAATCCCATATTGAACATCGTCAATTCCTGAAATGGCATGGGCATCTGGATTGATAGAGATTAAAACGTTTTTTTCGATGGCGTAAGGAATCCAACTCCAATCTAAATCCAATCTAAATGGATTTGCATTGAGTTCAATGGCGACGTTATATTCGGCGCAAGCATCGATAATTGCTAAATGATTAATTGGATACCCTTCCCTTGATAGCAATAACCTACCCGTAGGATGCCCCAGAATATTGGTGTGCTTCTGTTTAATAGCGGTTAAAATTCTATTGGTCGCCTTCTCTTCATTCATTTTTAGGTTGCTGTGAATAGAAGCTATCACTAAATCAAATCGATCCAAGATTTCTATTGGATAGTCTAAGGATCCATCATTCAAAATATCACTTTCAATGCTTTTGAATATTTTGAAAGGAGCCAATTGTTGATTCAACCGGTCAATTTCATCCATTTGTTTCAATACTCTTTCAGGCGATAAACCATTGGCATAAAAAGCAGATTGAGAATGGTCACTGATTACAAAGTATTCATATCCCTTTTGTTGAACCGCTTTTGCCATTTGCTCCAAAGAATGGGTTCCATCACTGTAAGTACTATGGTTGTGAATAATACCCTTTTGATGAGATATATTTATCAATTGAGGCAAATTATGATTACTAGCCCATTCGATAGATTTTGGATTCCATCTTATTTCAGGAGGGATGTAAGCTAAGTCAAAATGATCAAAAAGGGCCTTTTCTGTATCAAAATATTTAGTATCAACCTTAAATTCATTTTGGAATGCATCAAGGAATTCGGCAGGGCTATTTTCTTGAAAAATTTCCCAACCAAATTGTTCTGGGGCAACCCACCTTATGGAAAGAAACCATCCCTCTTTGGATCTGAAAATGAAATTTTCTGATGTCTTCTCATGAAGATTAAAACCAGCATCTTCAATAATCTCCTGAATGGTTGAATCAAAACTTTCACTCTTTAGGAGCATATTGACTTGGTTAAGGACAGGCATTTTTTGGCTAAAAGATCCCGTTACTTCTAATCCATCTTCTCCTGTTTTTTCAATTAGGCTTTTTAATAATGGTTTTAATATTTTATCAGCGGTAGCATATCGAACATACCCCTTATTGTTGTTAAAAAAAGCAATCTTGTTTTTTAAATCCTCTTGAGTTTTAGGCCCAAATCCTTTTAGTTCCAATAACCTATTTTCAGAAATTGCATAGGAGAGTTCTCCCAAACTTTCTATTCCCAATTCGGTCCAGAGGGCTTTAATTTTTTTCGGTCCGAATCCTTTAATGGAGCACATTTCTATTAACCCTTGAGGAGTTTTGGCCAAATACTGCTCTAAAGTATCCATTGTACCCTTTTGCAATAATTCTTCAATTTTCCCTAGTATAGCTTTTCCTATACCCTTAGTTTGACTCCATTCATCTTGAGTCAACTCCCCTAGGGGTTTATCCAAACTCCGTATAGTTCGGTATGCATTTTGGTATGATTTAATTTTAAAAGGATTCTCACCGTGTATTTCCATTAAATCAGCGAGTAAACTAAACGAGGAAGCTATTTCTTTGTTATTCATCAATACTTTTTTGCAGTTTTGCAATAAACAAATTACAACATAAAAATGATGAGAATAGGAAGTTTAATTTTGCTATCATTTTCAATTCTAGGAATCGGTTGCCAGAAGGACAGCATCACCCGATTCGAAGATGAACGCAGGGAAATTCGGAAATATTTAGAAGATCTGAATTTGGATTACCAGGAACATTCAACTGGCCTTTTTGTCGTCTCTGATATTCCTGGAGAACCTTGTGCAGCTGGACCTTATGCTTGTTCTCCAAGCCCAAGTTCTCAAGTAGAAGTTAGATATGAGGGATCTTATTTAGACGGAGAGGTATTTGACCAAACACAGGGAAATGCCACTGTAAAATTCCGTCTTTACAATCTGGTTTTAGGTTGGCAATACGGTTTGCAACTCATGACTAAAGGAGAGACTGCTAGACTTTTTATTCCTTCAAGATTAGGATATGGCCCAAACCCCCCCAATGGTATTAGGGCTAATGCTATTTTAGTTTTTGAAGTGGAGCTAATTGATTACGTCGATTAAGCTTGGGCTTTAGGCGTATTGAAATTCATGGGTGGGAAAGGTGGATTTTCCTGCTCCTGAATTTCTCCGAATTGTTTTTCGAACTTTTCTATATTGTCTGACAGGGCTTTAAGCAATTTTTTAGCATGTTGAGGAGTCAAAATAAGACGCGATTTGACCTTGGCTTTAGGGACATTAGGAAGCAACCTGATAAAATCTAAAATAAATTCGGAATGAGAATGAGAAATTATTGCCAAGTTGGAATAAATTCCCTCGGCTACCTCATCTGATATTTCAATGTTTAATTGATTGGATTTAGCTGGATTCTTGGGTTCTGACATGATTTCTTATTTTTTTTTGACGTTAGTTGATTTTTTAGTGGTTGTAGCTTTTTTTTTAGCTGCTGTTTTCTTTTTAGCAACAGCTTTCTTAGATTTTTTAACAGAAAAAGTACCAGGTAATTCCTTTTCTATTAACTCTTTAACCTCTTCTAAAGTAAATGCTTTGAGCTGCTCAGCATCTGGTTTAGCATCCCCAATCTTAGGAATTTTTACCATACTTTTTTTATATCTAATAAAAGGCCCCCATCTTCCATTTTCGATGGCAATTTCTGCTTCCTCCCATCTTTGAATATATCGATTGGCTTCCTTTTCTATTTTAGCTTGTATCAATTCAGTCATTTCTCCTTGAGATATGTTCTCAAAATCATATCGCTTAGGCACATTTATAAAAAGATTATTCCATTTTAAGAAGGGACCAAAACGTCCCTTGCCTTTTGTTATGGGCAATCCCTGAAAAGTACCAACAGCAGCTTCCTCTTTAAGTTTCTCGTCAATCAATTCTTGGGCTCTTTCAAGAGTTAAATCCAAAGGTTCCTCATTTCTAGGAATGGAGACATATTTTTCGCCAAACTTTACATAAGGTCCAAATCGTCCAATTGCTACTAAAACCTCTTCCTCTTTATAGGTGCCCAGCACCTTTGGTAATTCAAATAATTTAATAGCCTCTTCAAAGGAGATGGTTTCGATACTCTGACCTCTTCTCAAACTAGCATATCTCGGTTTTTCGTCCTCTTCTAACTCATCAGGACTTCCAATTTGAATAACTGGGCCTCTGCGAGAAAGGCGGGTCAATACCGTTCTACCTGACTCTGGATCTTTTCCAAGGATTCGTTCTTTGGAGGGTCTTTCTGCGGTCTCTATCGTGTTAACGACCTGTTTGTGGAATGGATCGTAGAAATTTTCCAACAACTCCACCCAATCTTCTCCATTTGAAGCAATATCGTCCAATTTTTTTTCAATACCTGCGGTAAAACTGTAGTCCATAATTTCTTGGAAGTGTTCTTCTAGAAAATCAGAGACCGTCATTCCTAGGTCTGTAGGAACCAAATGATTTTTAATAGCGCCTGTCATCTCACTCCCAATAGTCTGTGCTATTTCACCTCCTCTAAGAGTGAGGATATTATATTCCCTTGGTACTCCTTCTCTGTTTTCTTTTACTACATATCCTCTATTGACTTCCATTATTCTACTGATAGTGGGCGCATAGGTAGAGGGTCTGCCGATTCCAAGTTCTTCTAATTTCTTAACTAATGATGCTTCTGAATATCTTGCTGGGGGTCTGGTAAACCTTTCTAGTGCAGACATTTCTAATAATTGCAGAACCTGGTCAATTTTTAATGGCGGTAACATTCCCTTGGTTTCTTCCTCTTCTTCTTCATCTTTAGATTCTAAATAAACCTTCAAAAATCCATCAAACTTAAGCACCTCTCCTGTAGCTACCAATTGTCGATCTTTTACGGTTGAAATGCCAATTTTTACATTGGTTTTTTCCAGAACAGCATCAGCCATTTGGGAGGCGATAGTTCTTTTCCAAATCAAATCATATAGCCTTTGTTCTTCTCTACTTCCGGCTACTTGTTGGTTTTCAATATAGGTAGGTCTGATTGCCTCATGTGCCTCTTGTGCATTAGCAGACTTACTTTTAAAATTCCGAACTTGAACATATTCTTTTCCAAATGATTTTTCAATTTCTGCTGCTATAGCACCCATTGCAGTTTGACTCAAGCTTATTGAATCAGTTCTCATATAAGTAATCAATCCTGCTTCGTAAAGACGCTGGGCAACACTCATGGTCCTTTGAACAGAAAAACCTAATTTTCTGCTGGCTTCTTGTTGTAAAGTTGAGGTGGTAAAAGGTGCTGTTGGTT
>CALAZP010000151.1 GCA_937926355.1 uncultured Saprospirales bacterium | reverse complement strand
AACCTGAAGATCCTGAAGATCCACTTGTTCCTGAAGAACCTGAGGATCCTGAAGAACCTGATGATCCAGAGGATCCAGATGAACCTGAAGATCCACTCGTACCAGAAGAACCGCTTGTACCACTAGTTCCAGATGTACCATTGATACCACTTGTTCCTGAAGTTCCGTTAACTCCACTTGTTCCTGAAGTACCATCAACCCCGGATGTACCGCTTACCCCTGAAGTACCAGATGTACCATTGATACCACTTGTTCCTGAAGTACCATCAACCCCCGATGTGCCTGAGCTTCCACTTGTACCGGAAGTTCCACTAGTTCCTGATGATCCACTAGTTCCAGAGGTACCACTAGATCCTGCTGGTCCAGTTGGTCCTGGGGTCCAATATGGAAGATCCCTCCATTTATGTACACCGTCTCCTAATTTTAGTTTATCTGTATCCTCCTCGAATCCAAATTCACCATTTAATAGAAGTGGGTTATATTTGGTCCAGTTTGCAGCTGTGTCTTGTCTGAGTACAATCCGATAGGCCATCGATCTTAATTACTTTGAATTATATATCAGATTGTCCCGAATCTAAATCAAAAAATATATAGAGTAAAAATTGAGAAATATGATCATCAAAAGAGGTTCAAGGGGACCAGAAGTAAAGAAAATCCAAGAAAAGCTAGGCTTAGCTGCTGATGGAATTTTCGGTTCTGGAACCGAGGCAAAAGTAAAAGAATGGCAAAAGGCAAATGGTCTTGCAGCCGATGGATTAATCGGAAAGGGTACATGGGCAGCTATGTTTCCACCAGAGCCGATCGAACTACCAGAATCTGATTTTGCTTTGGAAAAACTTGCAGGGCACATTCCAAACGAGGTTTTAGTTCAGATCCCAGATACTGCTAAGAAATTTAACATCACAACTCCTTTGAGACTTGCACACTTCCTTTCTCAATGTGCACACGAGTCTGGCAACTGGAAAGCAGTTTCAGAAAATCTTAACTATTCTTCAAAAGCACTTAAATCAATCTTTGGAAAATACTTCCCAGGAGAGCTAAACGAATCATACGCTAGACAGCCAGAAAAAATTGCTTCTAGAGTTTATGGTGGCAGAATGGGAAATGGCGAAGAATCAACAGGGGACGGTTGGAAATTTAGAGGAAGGGGTTATATTCAATTGACTGGAAAGAACAATTACTCTAAATTCGATTCTTTCGTAGATGATGATATTGTGGGTAATCCAGACCTAGTAGCAGAAAAATACCCACTAATGTCTGCTGCATTCTTCTTTGATAGCAACAACCTTTGGTCAACTTGTGATGCAGGAGATAGCGAGGAAGTGGTTAAAAAAGTGACCAGACGTGTAAACGGCGGATATCACGGACTAGAAGATAGGCTTTCTAAATTCAAAAAGTATTGGTCTTTACTTAAGTAAAATCTAAAAACCCCTGCAAAAGCGGGGGTTTTTGTAGGGAATGGGCTACAAATAAGGAGGATATATAATAGGATGAAATTCATTAAATCATTTTCTATCTTTGAATCCACACCAGAAATGGCTGCTGACCTTAGGGTCTTTCTAAAAGATAGCGGAGTTTCTCCAGATTTTGTACCACACGAAGATTTCCACAAATACAAGTGGCTATTGCCAAAGGGAAAGAATAGCAAATGGTACTATGCTAAAGAATCGAATGGCATCTATCAAGTGCCAAGTTCAAAAGGTTTTTTAGATACCGTTGATCCAGAGCTGCAAGAAGCAGTAAAGAGATTACACGAAATGGGAATGCCAACCACACCAAGTTGTAGTGGACATTTTTTAAGTGAAGATTATTATGGACAAATCCACGACGATCTTATTAAAGAATGCCAAACTATTAACACTGATGGGATGGAATTTATTGACCCAGAAAGTGGGGAATCACACTATATTAAAGATCCAGGATATAAGGTTCCGTGGAATCGGAATTCCTTTATAGAAAAGGGCATGGGTCACGGACACAGAGGAACAATTGGAGTTTATGATCCCAGCAGAAAATTAGTTGCAAAGCTATCTGAACAAATGCCTGGATGTGCACAAATCATAGAGGATGGAAATTTGATGCTTTTCGTTACAAACCCAAAGACCGAGGAGGAAATGATGGAAACTTGGAAGTCGTTTACAAACTCGGTTAAGGAGTTATAATTCGAAATCATTTATGAGAGGAAAAAGAAAAACTACTGGGCGTCGGCCCAAAAAAGAAACGCTAACCGATCTAGAGGTAGCAAAAAAAATGATCAAAATTTACCAGAGTGCAGCTGATAGAAATCTGGATTTTGATCTTTCATTTAACACAGTCAAGAAACTTTTATTAGAACCCTCCTGCTACTACACAGGTAAAAAATTCGAAGAAAATGGTGTTTATGCTAGAAGCTTTGACCGGGTAGATTCAGATCTGGGATATATCGAAGGCAATGTTGTTGCCTGCACAGTGGATATCAATTCAAAGAAAAGCAATCTAACCTTTGAGGAGATAGAAAACATTTACAAAGTTCTTGTCGCAAACCAATCCAAAGAGAAAGAAACTAAAGACAATTCTACGGAAGAGGTAAAAACTTAACGTTGAAAAAAGGAACAATCTTCTTCGTTAGGAATATCAAAGAAAAAAACCTAAAGGATGTTATCCATTATCTTTCCAACAATCATTTCAATGTTTGTCACCTTCACCAACCAAGTGACCTCAAGAGTCGTTGATCAAAACGGAGATGCCATATCTTTCGCCGAGGTAGCATCTCGGGATTCTAAAACATACACCGACATTAATGGGTTCTTCCGCCTTGAAACTGATAAAGATTCCATCACTATTTCTGCTTTTAGTTACGAGGAAAAAACCATTTGCTTGGATTCCTGCAAAGGTAATATTGTTCTTAGAGATCTTAAGCCCGGTCGAATAGTTACTGTAAAATAACTTGATATATAGGAAGTATGAAACTTCCAAAGAAATACCTTACTAAAAACCCTCGTGTCATGAAGAGGGAGATCAAAAAGCATAAAGACAAGGCTGATGATGATCCAACAGCATACCAGGAATGGGATGCTGATTACAAGTCTAGAAAAGCTGGCAAAGGAAAGCCAGTAAAAACTAAGCCTAGCAAATACACCAAGAAGTATAAAGAAATGTTCGGAGAGTCTGAGGAGGTCGATTTAGATCTAGTCATGACTTACGAAGAATACAGACAGGTAGTAGATCTGTTTGAAGAGATCGTCCTTGAGGAAGAGATTCCAGCTGAAGAGGTAATGGAGTCTTCTAAGATGAGTAAGGACAGCCCAGTCTATAAAGCACTAAAGAAAAAGTCAGACAAATCAAGATTCCCGCTGGGTATTCTCAAAAAGGTTTGGGATCGTGGCTATGCAGCTTGGAAAACCGGTCATGTCCCAGGTACAACGCCCCAGCAGTGGGCGATGGCCCGCGTAAATTCCTTCCTGGTAGGTGGCAGAACTACCGAAGTAGGAGACAAGGCACTTTATCAACAAGCTAAAGCCAATCTTAAGAAGAAAAAAGATTAGGAAACAAACCAATTAACTCCTTCAACCCCGATATATAGAAGAAAACAAATTCTATTGTCGGGGTTATTTATTTGAGCAAGAATCTTATAATAATATATAAATTAATGCAGGAACAAGAAATATACAAAAAACTAACATTTCAAGTAAGTATTTTTTGCGTTCATATGTTCCTTCTGGTGCATTATACCATCCGCTTGCTTTAGCACCTGTTGCAAATGCAAAGAACGCTATTAGAAATATTAAAGTAATCATATTCTACCCAAATATTAAAACAAGTCTTTTCCAGGCAAATTCTGTTGCCAAGACCAAGCATCTTTCATCATATCTCCAAGGTCTCTTTTAGCTTGCCATCCTAATCCCCAATAAGATTTTGTGGTGTCTGCCCAGATTCTAACAATGTCTCCATCCCTTCTAGGACCAATCTTGTAGTTTACCCGAATTCCATTAACCTCTTCAAATTTATTGATGAGCTCAAGGACAGTGTAACCCACACCTGTACCTACATTGAAAACCTCAAAGTTTTTAGTATCTGGTCCCTGCTTTTCTTTATCCCTATCACGATCTTCATCGAATAGTCTTTCCACTGCATTAACGTGTGCTTCTGCAAGGTCCATAACGTGAATAAAGTCTCTAATACAAGACCCATCCCTTGTATCATAATCATCACCAAACACTGTAAGCTGTTCTCTAATTCCTGCTGCTGTCTGTGTTAAATAAGGAACCAAATTGTTTGGGGTGCCGAGAGGAAGTTCACCTAGCATTCCACTCTCATGCCCACCAACGGGATTGAAGTAGCGGAGTGCTATAGAATCAAGCCATGTGTTATCCCTGAGCATGGTCTCACACACTTGTTTGGTCGATCCGTAAGCCGTTGTAGCTTGTTTAACGGGACTTTGCTCGTCAACCGGGATAACATCAGGTTCTCCGTAAACAGTGCAGCTAGAGCTAAATACGAGCTTATTACAATCTGTGAATTTCATTGCTGACATCAAGCTCATCAGACCACCAACGTTGTTTTCATAATATGAAAATGGATCTTCCAGACTCTCACTTACAGATTTGTAAGCTGCAAAATGAATTACTCCATCTATGTTTTCGTTTTCCAGAATGATCTCCATATCTACGTTGTGGAGTACATCTTCTTCATAGAACTTAGGCTTCTTCCCTGTGATGTGCTCGATATGGTCAAGTATGCCCAGCTTTGAGTTTGAAAGGTTATCAACGATCACTGGATTGAATCCAGCTTCGTGGAGTGCAACTACGGTGTGGGATCCAATAAATCCCAGGCCACCTGTCACAAGTATGTTTTTAGACATAGTGGAAATGTTTGCAAGTTATAGTGTGAATAATTGAAAATCTTTCAAAAAGATTTACCTATGAGTTGACATTTTGGAGCCTAGAATTTGCTCAGCATTTGGGAAGACGTATTTAACATCCTTAGCAGCCATAATGGGATTAGTCCAATCTATTTCAAGGCAATAGTCCTCATATTTAAACGGCTTAAGATCATCATAGACAACCAAAACTTCAAAACGTCCATCCCATTGCATGATGTTGTTCATAGTTTCTTCAAGGCCCGATTCGAAATCAGATCCCTTTCTTGCGTCTTCCAAATCTTGTTCATCTTCAATACCCATGGACTCCATAATTAAAGCAGAAGCTTCCCCAGGATTTTTTGCTATGACAGCATAAACTGAAGATCCCATCTGATCCCTATCGTAAACGCTTGATGTGCACACAAGCCACCCCTTGTGTTGTTCTATCCCGATTTTATCAAGATCACCTAAAAGATCCATTTCCTCCTCTTCAAATGCTTTAAAAGACTTAAGTGGCATAGACTATTTTATTTGTCAATTATATATCTTGCTGGAAATTTTAATAGGTCAGATATCTATAAATACAAAAGACTTAGAATGCAAAGAGAACACAATCCAATTTTTTGGACCATAGGGAAAGACGGAGAGAAAACAAAAAGGGATCTTTCAAAGGAGTCCGAGAGATTTTCACTGCAGGCTTATTACAACGGGGAGGATGGAATAGACGATATAAACTACATGTATTATGAGATGTTCCAAATGTTTGGAGAACATGATTCACAAGGAAGCGACTACGAAAGATATGGATGTGTAATTAATCCAGGGGATGTTGTTGTTGACATCGGTGGAAATATAGGCATGTTTTCTCGGAGGGCTTTGGAAAGAGGAGCTTCCCGGGTAATCACTTTCGAGCCCATGTCTAAAGCATTTTCATGTCTGGTGGATAACGTTGGATATGATGTGGAGGCATATAATATAGCTATTAGCAAAGGGACCTCTTCAGCTAAAATGGGAGTCGCCGGGGTGATCAACAATCTTGGTGGATCTACACTGAAATTAGAAAAAGAGGATCGGGAAATAATTTACACCGAACCCTGCATTACCATGAGTCTGGACGATCTTTGGAAACTGGGGGTTCTTCCCGAGACTATAGATTTCCTAAAAGTTGACTGCGAAGGTGGTGAGAAGGAGATCATAGAAAGTCTAACTGACGAGCATCTGTCAAGAATTAAAAAGATATCCATGGAGTTCCATGCTGGATGGCTAGGCCACGACCTAAGAGAAGAGTTTACAGAGAGACTTTTTAATCTTGGCTTCCAAAGATTTACGCTGTTCCACGGAGATGGATCTTTGACACAATTACATTTTTGGAAATAGATGAAAATTAAGGATTACAAGAAGATAAAAGCACACGTTACCTTTTCAAAGGGAGTAGTAAGGGTATTTGTTGAAGAGGGTAATTACCTTGTGAAATTTTTTAGAGGAGAAGAGTCATATTATGATTTATAGAATTGCGGTAGATCCACCTAGATACGAAATAATAGACTTTTAATTTTTTTAGCACGCTCTAAAATAATAATATTGCTGCCATGTTCAGTAAAATACAAGAGACTCTTAACGAAGAACTAAAGGACAAGGAATTTGTTTACGTTAGTAAATACGGTTCAGAGACTTTGTGTAGAGTCAAGGGGATAACAATAACATATTCTTTGTGTGGTGATAAGGAAACCTTAAGGAAGATGAAACTAGGTCTCCATCACATGTCACCACAAAAAATTAATGTGGAAGAAAAAGACAAAGAGCCTATAGAAGTCCTTATGGAATGGTGGGGACAAGCATTAGAAGTTATCATTGTATCTACCAACGGAAACATTTACGACTTAAATAAAGACAAGATATATTTTTTATCAGATGGAACCAGAAAAAGACATATTTGAACAATGGCGAGAAGATAGCGAATCTCGTTCTTGGTTAAGAAGAAAAATAGATTACATATCACTGTGGTGGGAACACGAGGGTCGATATATGGGTAAAGAATTTATTCGTGGCATTAAAAGTGTTTGGTATTGGTTGCCTGTTATTTGGAAAGACCGTAACTGGGATGATGCATTTATCTTTGACATTCTTTCACATAAGTTAAAGGCACAAGCCAACTACATTGGTAAGTACGGTTTGCATCTAAATAACTGGAAAGATGAACGTGATATGATGACGTGTGTTCGTCTGATTGAAAAAGTTAAAGACGAATATTACTCAATGGAATACATGGACTATGAGAAGACCAAACATTGGTTTGAAGATATTCCAGATAAGCCAGGATATTCTTCGTGGAAATCTAAGCAAATAGAGGAGAACTTTGATGATTACTTTGCTAAGTACCCATTAATCTACAAGAGAGTAATGAACGGGGAAGGATGGTTAAAGATTACTGATGAGAGTGATAAACATCGCATTGCGAGTAACATTGCTCATATCAATCATCAAAGAGCTCGTAAGCTTCTGTTTAAGATCTTGGAGCAAGAAATTGAAAGATGGTGGGACTAAGATGAATAAAATGAGAATAACATTTATATCCGATACCCACGCAAGGCACCGAAGTCTAAAGGGTACCAAGGACATCAGAAAGTCCAACGAGTCGCTAGATCTTCCAGGAGGTGATCTTCTGGTTCACGCTGGGGACTTCATGACATCAGGATATTCTAAATACGAAGCCGAGGATTTTTGTAATTGGTTGGGAGATCAAGATTATGACCTCTGTGCTTTTATTGCTGGAAATCATGATAGACTTTTCGAAATAGATCAAGAAACGAAATCTAACCTTATTAAGGGCCTACATTACCGGATTGAGTATCTCGAGGATTCCTATTTAAGGTATGGCGACTACTATTCAGAAAACCCGATTACCATATACGGATCTCCCTGGCAGCCGGAATTTTATAATTGGGCATTTAACTTACCAAGAGGGGGTAAAGAACTAGAGGAAAAATGGGCGAAGATCCCAGATAATGTTGATATCCTTATAACGCATGGACCACCACAGGATCATCTCGATGTGAGTGGTCCCCCATGGAACACCCCACATTTGGGATGCGAGTTATTGGGAGTAAGAGTTGATAAGATAAAACCAAAAATCCATGTTTTTGGTCATATCCACGGTAGTTACGGGTATAAGTTTTACAACGGAACCCACTTTATAAATGCTTCCGTACTCAACGAGAGATATGACCTCGTGAACCCGCCAATTACTGTGGATTGGGATCCAGAGACTAACGAATTAGAATTCATCGAATGACTCGAAATCACATGACAAAGGAGGATCGATTGGATCTGTCCAGAACTTACACCCAAAGAAATGGAGATTTAAAACCCAAAGGACTTTGGTATGCACAAGATAACGAATGGGTAGAATGGGTTGCTGTCAACATGCCACATTGGAGGGATGAACATAACCTAGAGCTTGCTATTAATAAAGACCGACTTTTGGTTATCGACTCCTGGGAAAAACTTCTTGCCTTCCAGGCACAGTATGCAATAGGGATTGAATCTAGGACAAGTCTGGGATTTGTTATGATTGACTGGGAAAGTGTTGCCAAAAAGTATTCAGGGATTGAGGTGAGGAACTATTATAAAATAAATGCAACGGTCAAAAAAGATTTTTCCTCCATTAACCAATTCCGTTGGTTTAATGTATGGGACGTTAATTCTGGTTGTATTTGGGATTTATCAGTAATCGCAGGTTACGTGGTACATAAAACACCAGGAGTACAAGACCTTAAACTATCTTAGTAATCTTAACTGGGACAAATTTACCGTATGTCTCCGGGGCATTATCAAATTTGGTAATCAGCAAAGATGTGACCGCAAAAGGGTTACCGTTTGGGACTTGATGAAACTCATTCTGGTCAACCCCTCCCCTAGCATTTAGTCCCCAGATAAATTCGTAAGAAGAAATTATCTTGTTGTCCTTTAGGTATTTGAATACATCCTCTAGGGTTTTAAACTTGGTGCCGTTGTTTGCAGCATAGTCAATGTCCGGGCCAAACCATCCATTGTTTCTGTAAAGGTCAAAAGCCTCTCTTGGACCAGGAGCTATCATAACTTCAGCCAAAGGTTTTTCAGTAGGACTATCCCAAGAAAAAACCCATCCCTGATAGTTCTCGAAACCAATATCTCCAAGGTCTCCCATCAAATCTAATAGATCTGAATCTTCATATTCGTTGAGGTGCTTAATATACTTTTTCATCTGAGTAAGTTTTGTTGTATTCTATCCATCCAAAGTTCTGATATGGCCTGTGCTGCTATTTTTCTATGTTGCTGTGGGATGTCACCAATTCTTTCTTTAACCTCATTGATGGCTTCCTCTATAATGAAATCAACAGCTGGCCCTGAAACATCAACATATTCATCATGATCAAAGGTTTCTTCAAAGAAGTTGTCGACTGTAAGATTCTGTGGGATTGGATCTTTGAAACCAGTTGATTTAAGATCTGATCTTAAATCATTAAGTTCTTCGTCGCTATATTCCCTGAGGTGCTTCATGGCTTCATTCTTGTTTCTACTACTTCCCAATCTATGGCATCAAAGAAATCCCTGATATAAGATTTTCTATCTGCTTTATGTTTAAGATAATAAGCGTGTTCCCAAACGTCCATTCCAAGTAGGATTTCTCCCCTAAACGATCTTTCCATTAAAGGATTATCCTGATTTGGTGTGGTTAAGATTTCTAAAACGTTGCCGTTCTGTACCAGCCAAACCCAACCAGAACCAAACCTTCCAAGTCCAGCATCTGTAAACTGCTTTTTAAAAGAAGCATAGGAACCAAAGGAATCAATAATAGACTGTCTAATTCTGCCCTGCGGGCGCTTTTTTTCTGGACTTAGGCTTTCAAAATAGAGGTAGTGGTTGTAAAATCCGCCACCATTGTTTCTAACCTTATCAGAATACTTTTTTACGTTCCTAAGTATTTGCTTTATACCTTGCATTTCTGGTCCCATTAGGACATCTATGTTTTCTTCCTGTACTGCCTCATTTAACTTCTTGGTATATCCAGCAAAGTGAACATTGAAATGCTCGTCCATTGTTTCCTTATCGATGTAAGGTTCTATATCCCCCAGAGAATAGCCCAGCTTAGGCCTTTCGAACCTCTGCCTTTTGGCTTCAAATAGTTTAAAATCCCCGGAATATTCTTTCAGATGTATCATATAATAGGTTATATATCTAAGTAAATTTACGGCTTTCCATTAAATTTGTAGAGATGAAAGATAACATGAAAATGAATCCAGGTCTAGACGACTTCTCTTATCACGAAGTTGTCGATAGGTGTCATTTAATTATGGACATGATCCAAAACCATCTAATAGAACATCATGCGATGAAGCACCATCCAGAGCAGGTTGAGATATTAGATAAAGCAATCACTATGGTTTGGAAAGTATATCAAAATTTCGGGGGTGCGGAAAGAGAAGAAAATGAATAATCTAGAATTAATTGTTATTGGTTTATTTGGTGTTATTTTTATTGTAGAAATAGCAATCATTATAGTCGATCAAATGGAAAAAAAGAAAGAGAAGATCTTCGACGAAGAACATGCTTTAGACCAAGCTCTAAATGCTATGCTAGAAGATTTTAGCGAAGAAGAAATTGAGGAAATAATCAAAAACAAAGAAGATGGAGTATAAAAGTTTCCTTACGCTAATAATGACTTATAAAAAGCTCAGCGAAGAAATCTCTGAGCTTTACGACATTGGTGTGGATCTACTGGAGGGGAAATATAAAATTCTCGAAAAAGTAGAAGATATGCTAAACGAAGCAATGAAGATTTCCTACGGTGAAAAGGGTCTGGATTGGGTAAGCTGGTTCATCTTTGAAAATGATTATGGCCAAAAAGATTGGAGCAAAGCAGCACCTTTGTACTCAGAAGATGGAAAGTTAATCAAAGAAGCTGGCGAGGCTTTTAGAGATGCATATTCAAAAATGGGTAAAATGATTTCTACTAACACATTCCAATTTAAGAATTCAGAAGACGCAGAAGAGTTTGCAGAATACTTAATGGATTATATTGGCATTCCAGAAGATGAAATAGAAGGTCATAACTTAGATGAGATTATGAATGAAGGTAAAAAGCCAACAATTAAAGTATCGGTAAGTTATGCTAAAGAAGCTGGTGAGGCCAGATATGGTGCACATGACGAAAATGGAAATCCCATCTGCTATTCCTACGAAAGCCTTTGGGAATATCTAGAGGCTAACCACAAATCAAAATAGTGGAACTTTACTAATTTTTTGTACTAGGATATATACAGAGAGCGGAGCCTTTTACCGTTTGATGTCCAGAGTCGCTAAGCGGCTTTTGAATAGTCTTCACCGGCTATGAATGGATTTTAACTAAAACAAAGGTAAAGTAACATGAAAGTAACAAGTACAAACAGCTACAGGCTGAACAGTAGTTTCAAGCCAGAAGCATGGGTTGCCACCCAAAAAAATAGGCAAAAAATCTACAAGGGTAAAAAGGTCTATCTAGAAGACGGACAGGAGTTCGAAATCGAACTACACAACCCAACAAAATCAGTTTATCTTGCTAAAGTCCTAATCAATGGAAAGCACATTAGTTCCAGAGGAATTATTTTGCAGCCAGGACAAAGGGTTTTCTTAGAAAGATTCATAGACGAAAACAGAAAGCTCGTTTATGAAACTTACGAGGTTGAAGATACCGAGGAAGCTAAGGAAGCAATAGCTGATAACGGAATGGTATCAGTTCAATTCTTTGAAGAGTACAATCACATTAGTTTTGGCGGTACTACATTTACAACTTGGACAACACCAAATCCATACACCTTTACATACGACAACACAAATTCGAGTAATTTTACTTTGAATACAAGTATGTCGGGTGAACCAAGTCTAAACTTTATGAATCTTTCAAACTCGACTGCCAGCTACGAGACAAGGACAGCAAGTGCAGGAAGCTTAGAAACTGGCAGGGTTCAGCAAGGTGAAGAGTCCGAGCAGACTTTTGAAAATGGATATGGAACATTTAACGCATGGGCTTCTCACACAAGCTCTTATCAGATTCTCCCAATTAGTCAGCTCCCAGTTGAGACCAATGAAATCCGGAACTATTGTTCTGGGTGTGGCACTAGGATTAGAAAATCAACTTGGAAGTTTTGTCCAAATTGTGGTGAATCACTAGAATAAAAATTTAGGTAAAAGGTTACAGCTCACTGAACCCCGGTTTATCCGGGGTTTTTTAAGATCCTAAAGCGTCTGTAAAAGATCTAAAAACACTTAAATTAAATATTTTGGCAAGCCTTTTGTACTCTTCTCTCTCTACAGCTGCTCTTGTCCAACTGTAAAGGTGAAGTGAGCTAAGAATTTGGTGATTTTCTTTAACCAAATCCAACATTGTACATTCACTCAGTTTTTTACCACTTGGGTGCTCGTGAGAGTCTATCTTACTAACCAACATATCCTTATGAAGATCTTCCTCTGGTAAAACAATAACAAGGTCAATCTCTGGATAGTTTGTTTTGATAAAAGAGATATGAGAGGTACAATTATAAATCAAGCAGGATTTTTCGAAAGAATTGTCTGTGAAGAAATTATCAAGGCCTATTTTAAAAAGATCTATCCATCCCATGTAAAGAGGATGCGATTCTGGGACAATGGTAGAAGTTGATCCCATATTGATGCCCTTTCTTACATAATTTGAGGATGAAAGATGTTCGTTACAAACGAGATTGTAACCATTAAACTCCATAGAATTGCTCTCCATAAAAGAGGTTTTTCCCCCACCGCTAGGGCATAAAATTACCTTTCTCATTAAAATAATCTAATTTTATCTTATATTTATTGAATATCAAAGTATTTCGTAAAATGAGTAGGAAAATAGCAGTTGGGATAAACCCGCAAACTAACGATGTTGTTGATATAGCTTACGGATGGGACGAAGTTCCTGGATTCAAACCAGGATACTTTTTTCAGGTATATAGTAGAAGGAAGACATCGAAAAAGATGGTGAGGGTATTATTGTTAATGAGGGATTTTTAACAGGAATATCCGAAACAAGGCTAAAATAACTCAAAAAGAAATGGAAGATAAAAAGCGTAGTACGGTACCAGGGAAAGTAGAATTGCTATTTAACAAGCTTAGAAGACCCATACACTATTCATATATCGCCAGATACATTCTTAAAGAACCTAAAGAAAAAACCCTCGAAATTCTAACAAACCTAAAAAACAGGGGCCTTCTTGAGGAAAGCTCCCACGCTGAGGGTTATTTTGTAAACTCTTCTGGACCATCAGGACCAGCTTCTCTTTAAAAAAATTTTTTACTAGTACATTTGTTTCTTAGTTTTAAGACATCAAAAAAAATAAAAAAGATGTTTACACTAAGAAAAGTTGAAAGGAGAGCTTATAACGAGATAGTTGATGAAAATTTCAAAAGAGGATTTTTCCCAGACCCGGGAGAATTAAGGTCTGTGCCATGCATGAGGGTTTAATCCTGTGGATCTGGATCGGTCCAGGTAGGTGTTTCTAGGATAGCAAGAATTTCCTCATGGGTATATTCCTGAGACTTTGTAGAAAGTGACTGCACAGAAGGAGGCTGAGGTAAATCATACTTAACAAAAGTAAGGGTTTCGTCTACACTCTTTCTCACCGTTAATGCTGAGGTTTCATATACCTGATTAAAGTCCACGTCTCCAAGTTCGCTGACGTTAAAAATTACAAATCTTCTGTTTGTGTAATCTCTCATGATTAGAATTAGCTTTCATTATATATCGGATTGCTAAATAACAACCTTTATTTTTTTAACCAAAAAATTGAAGTAGATTGCTGGTCAAATAAACCGGCATACGATGGAAACTTCCCCACTTCAATATTTAAGCAGTAGAGACACAGCCAGCATTTTTGGATTCCTTGGTGACAAAAGGTTTTGGTCAAGATCAATAGAATCTTTAGACGGTGTTGTCATGAGCAACGGATTTCCCTTAAATAGCAAAGGGGACCTGGACGAATTTCATATAGGAATCAAGGAACCTCAAATACCCAATATTAGAATGCGTACCTCAATTAACGTTGGGTCCAGGTCAGACTGTGATGAAGATGTAAGCTTACTGCTAGATCTTTCCTCTCTTGGATTTGAAGGATCTCGTGACATCGAAATAACTACGGAGATAAGTTTTAGAGTAAAGGAGCTAATGAGCATGGATTATCCTTTTGATATAAATGATCACTCAGCAGAGATTTTATATCAAATAGACCTAAGAAACGAAATCTGCGACGTCATAGACGGTAATCCATCCGAATTCTGCACAGAACACGAGCAGGTGATTAAAATTAAGAGATATTTCACACAAGAACTAGTAAGGAGTACATCCGCTATAGACTTTAAAGAATTATTTTTATTTAGGTTTTTTAAAGAATCTTCCACAATGTCGATGGAGCAGATTAAACTAAGCTGGATAGAGTCCATCAATAAACATTTCGAGTCGCAGGGAATCTAAAAAGATCCTTATTAAACAGATTTAGAAATTCCCAAAATCTATTTTTTAAAGATCCATTTTTTTAGTCCGAATAATAGCCCTACTATTGCAGACCTAAACAAAGAAAAATGGATCAAGGGATAAAGTATTACACGGAAAAAATGGATTCTCACAAGAAGACTTCATACCTTTTTGGCAGAATCCCATTCAATTTTAGAATAGTGAAAGAGGAAATTATCTTCTTGTTTGCCCTATTCTTTATTGTGGTTGGGTTGGCTACACAATCAATCCTTACCAGTTCTATACTATTCCTAATTTTTTCTACTGAATACTCAAGGGTATATGATTATAGAATGAGACTACTTGAAGAGTGTGTAATGAATGAGGAGATGTTTAAAATAGAAATGAGAGAAAATGGAATCGATCCAAATTTCCCCCATGATCCTTTGTATGTTACCCAAGATGATAGATCCCAATTTTTCTCAGACGCTCTGTCCTTGAATAGATCTTACCACATCTTCAGTAAACTATCACTTTTCGTAGTAACCGGTAATATTCTTAGAGGCTAAATACTTCTGCAAAGCAGAATCAACTTTAGCTGGATCTATATCAGAATCCCTTGCTATTCTCATGATAGCAGCTCTTTGAGCCTTTTTGGGATCCTGGAAGATTGGTGTTTGTTTCAAAGACTTAATTAGAGAGAATACCGTTTCACCAAGCTTAATAGCTTCCTCTTTTCTTTCCTTAGTTCTTGCAGCCGCTTTTGACATTGTTTCAGCAGCCTGATCTCTGTTTTTGGTATAAGATGTGTCCTGAATAGCCTGAGCTGCAAATTGTGCTAAGTTAGTAGGTGTTTGTCCTTGAAACTCTTCAAAGTATTTTTGAATCTTTGGGTAAATAGCTTCACTTGAGGTTTCACCCTCACCTGAAATTAGATTAACAAACTTTCTTGTTGTTCTGGAAACTGTTCCATAAGCTTCTAACCCCAAAGCATCAGCGATTGCAGGGACTGTGATGTCAAATTTTCTATCCTCAGCAAAGTCACCAAATGCTTCTATACCGGGAATCATGACCAGGTATTTGCCACCATCATCATCTTCTGCTATTCCCAAAGCCCTTAAATAGATAGCTGCCATTTGAGGCTTAGAGATAATCTGAAAATCTCTTGCTAAAGCAGCTTTTTCACCAGAGGTTAATTCTCTGTCATCATCGTCTTCAATATCTTCTTGTAAGAAATACTCAAAAATAGATTCCAAATTAAATCCAACACTTTTTTTCCAATCAGCGTACACCGATTCAAGAACTTCGTTCTCTTTTATATATTGTTCTTTGAAATCTTCAAAAAGCCTTATCCTCTTGGTTTTCATATGCTTATAAATTTGTTTAAGTATATATCCGTTTTATATTATGCGTCAACAATAACGGGTATAAAAAACCCATGAGAAATCTCATGGGTTTTATAGATTTATAAGATTGGATTCTATTCTTGTGTTCCGTCACCACCTTTTTTTCCCCAAATCTTATCTGCAGAAGCTAGCCCCAAAGACCCAAAAGCTAAAGCGGCAACTGCATTAATTAAAACTGGAGATGGAGCAATGTGCTCTTCAGTGAACTGGTTCAAAAAAAGAGTGATACAAAGGCTTAGTCCTGCAATGATTCCAACAAACCTTTTTGAAGAGGGAACACCTTCATCGTCGGTGAACAACCTCTTAAACCAATTAATTACTTTCATGTCTTTTTTACCTATATTTATTCAGTAATCAGGGGCCTTTGTAGATATTAAAAGGTCTTTACCTTTTAATGTCAATTCAGAACAATCCTTAGATTTATACTATTAGTACATATATAGGAGATAAAATAAACTATACAAAACAATATGGAAATGCACATCAAAGGATTTGACCAGTTCTTTTCACCATTAAATGAAAAGAAAATGGAGTGTCCAGAAGCAACACAAGACTTAAAATTAAACACCAAAAACAGGGACAAGTCAATCAAGGAGGATCACATTAAATACGGTCCGCTAAACGTTGATGAGCCAGGTGACTATTGGAAAGACTTAGCTAAACACTGGGATACAACTCAGAAAGCAGCAAAAAAATCACTTTGCGGAAATTGTGTAGCATTTGATATTTCGCCAAGAATGTTGGAATGTATGCCAGGACCAGTTTCAGATAAAGATGGAAAATTGGGATATTGCTGGATGCACCACTTTAAATGTCATTCTGCAAGAACCTGCAGGACATGGGCTAAAGGAGGTCCTATAACAAAGGACTCGATATCTAATAAGTGGCAAGAGAAGAATAGTTAATCCTTAACAGACTTGAGGAAATTAATATAGTCCGGAAGGTTGATCTTAGGACTCCAATCTAAGTCAACTGTCTTTGTCCATCTAGTTGCTTGCCCCTCGTTCTTTCTCTTCGGAACAAACTCGTAATCAACACCTTCTTTTGCTTCCTCACCGGCATACATCTTCACCAGATCCATAATGGTGTAAGGGTTATTCCTTCCGAGATTAACTATTTCACCAGACATCTTCTTTTTGCTAATTGCAATAAGGCCACTACAAATATCATCAACATGTGTAAAGTCCCGAGATTGGCTACCATCACCAACAACAGTCATAGGCTCTCCAGAAAAATATTGCCTCCCAAACTTAGCAACAACCGTAGCATATTCACCCTGGACAGGTTCATTTGGACCATATACATTGAAGAACCTTGCACTTGAGCAATCTAGATCAAAACAATAAGACATCATTTTCAGATATTCCTCGCTGGCCCTTTTACTTTGAGTATATGGAGAGACGTAATCTCCGTGGAGAGATGACGATGTCGACGAAAAGACAATCTTTGCACCCTTCTTAAGAGCCATTTCAGCTGCAAAGGCAAGACTTACGACATTATTATCGTATGTGTCAAAAGGGGCATCAAAACTTGGCTGGATTCTGGCATCTGCTGCCAAATGAAAGATGACATCAAATTTTTCGGGCCAAAGGTTTTCGTCTAAGACCGGACCTACAGCGTATTCAGCACCTTCAACTGAGTTTTTTAATGACGATGACATAGAACTTAAATTGTCAATGCCGTGTACTTGATATCCCTCGGATAATAATCTTTTAACCAGGTTTGATCCAACAAATCCTAAGGCTCCTGTAACTACTGCTTTCAATCCCTTTTGTGCTTTAGAATATTTTAGAATTTTAGATGTGGAAAGTTTCTAAAATCACATTTTCATTTTTTAGTTACGCTAATAATTCTGATATTTGTCCTCAACAAAAAGGAGACAGGCATGAAAAAATACAATTTGAAGCCGCTTTACATTTTCTTAGCAATCTTTGCCACTGCTTGGATCGTTAAACTAGCCACTACACCAAAGGAAATCGAAGGGACTAAGTATCACTTCGAAAAGAATGGTAAGTATGTTAATTCTTGGGACGAGGATAACCACAGACGAGGAGAAGAGAGCAGAGAGGAAATAGAAGAGATCCAGAAGAACACTCACGAGGATTCCGTTGCAGTATATCCTGGGTATAATTTGGACTAGAGACCAAACCTCCCTTTTTGTGCGTTGAAGTTTTGGAGGACTTCGGATGCGGAGAGAGCTCGGTTGTATTTTTTTGCTCCTGCTATTTTACCATGAAAAAATAAACTAGCATTAGGAAAACCATTAGCTATCGAACCATTTGTTGATCCTGTGCCAAAATTTATAGCTGTACTTTCAGAAGCTACTTCTATACCATTTAAAAATAATTTTCTTTCTGATCCACTCTCGGTAACACCTACTGCATGGTACCATTGGGCTGTAGAAAAAGTACTAGAATAGCTAATAGAAGTAATAGATCCACCTGTTCCTGCTCTATTCCACCAATATAGTGAAGTACTACCTACAAGATAGAGTCTATAATAAGCACCTTCACCTATTAACGCCTGTGTTCCAATTAAATCGTTAGCGTTAAACCAAACCTCTACTGAATGGTCTGCTGAATTTGTTGATGGGTAGGTTATTTCATCGTTGGTTCCATCAAACTCAATACTTCCACCATCTCCAGTATCAAAAGTAGGTCCATTAGTTAAAGTACCATCATTCCCATTCCCACTTAAATCATACCACGTAGTACCATTTTTTGGATATGATGGGGTAAATCCAGCATCTAAAATAATAGCCAGTCCATCTGTTACAATACCCTCGTAATCCCTATTGAAACAAACCTTATCTAGTTGTCCAGAGAAATAAGACAAGCATTCATTAGCTGTAGAATATGAATTGCCGGAAATCTTATTGGTTATGTCGATAAGCTCAGAATCATCCTGGCATTGATAAATAACTGGTCCACCTGTTGCTTTATTCATATAAATCGTATATCCACCCGAGGGTGGAGAAATTCCATTGTAGTAACCGGTAGTACTTGTTGGTCCCTTGCCCACATCACCAGTACCAATCCACCAATTACCAGAATTTAATGCTTGAGTTTCTGAACCTGTGTTATATTTTATTGGATTTGCCATTCTATGTTAGTTTTTTTATAATTAAATCATAAATTGAGTATTTTTCTCCGAGCACGGATCCACTAGAAACAGCTGTACTTCCAATATCAATGAACTCACCAGAAGGAAATGTTGAATTTGTTTTTAATTCAAAACTATAGTAATTCCACTCTTGTGTTGGAAATATTGATTTTTGTGGGTTATCTGAGAATTCAAAATCACTTCTTGTTAATAATTCTATTGATTTAAGCCAATATGACACTGAATACCACGTATCAGTTTCTAAGTTTAATGTTTGTCTAATTTGAGCATGTCCTGCCCGTTCAATACTAACCCTTTCAAAAAGTGTCGCATCTTGAGCCCCATAAGGATTTATTACTGAGTTTACTGTGCGTTTTGTTAAATTTGCTAAATTAGTCCATGAACTTATAAATTTAGTACCATCAATAACAATATTATCATTTTTAGTTAAGTTGATGAAATTATTAACTACTTGAAAATCTGTTAGTTTTTTATTATATACTAATAATTTTTTTATATAACCGTTAAAATACCTTTGATTATTTCCCCTTTGACCAATTTGTTTAATTCTATGTGTACCTAAACATTGTCCACTACCTACAATTCTTCCATTTATAAAAACAGTTATATTAAATTCGTTGTCTCTTGTTATTGTAAAAATCGCAGGATAATCTAAAGCCCATCCATTCTCTAAAGTAATAATTGTACTATCACTTTCAGTAAATAAACCTAATTGATTTACATTATTAACCTGTATATAATCAATACCTTCATACCCTAACAACACTTTAGCCGATGATGAATTAATTTTTGATTCAAAAGTTATTGTATATTCATCAAGTAACTCTATAGTATTACTTAATTCAGTATAATTATCATTTCCATCAAACACCAAACTACCACCACTAAAAGTAGGTCCATTCACTAATGTACCATTATTTCCATTTCCAGAAATATCATACCAGGTGTTTCCACTCTTTGGATAGGATGGGGTAAATCCCGCATCCAAATTAAGAACCAAACCGTCAGTTACAATACCCTCGTAATCCCTATTGAAACAAACCTTATCTGGTTGTCCAGAGAAATAAGACAAGCATTCGGAAACTGTTGTGTAGTTATTACCGGACATCCGATTGGTTAAAGCTATTAAATCTGCATCGTTTGAACATAAAGAAATAGAAGGCCCCTTTGAAGCTTTATTCAAGTATACCGTATACCCTCCAGCAGGAGGGGTAATCCCATTCCAATATCCAGTAATTGAGGTTGGCCCCTTACTTACATCACCAGTTCCTATCCAAAAATCACCCAACTTGAGGGCATTGGATTCAGTAGAGGTGTTGTATTTTATTGGGTTAGGCATTAGATTTCAAATCTGTCTTTTTGTGCATTGAAATTATTTGAAATCTCAGTGGCTGAAAGCTCCCGGTTGGAATAGATGTTCCATTGTAGAATCCAGTGGTAGAGCTCGGTCCACCTCCATAGTTTCTAACGTCAATTGCCCAGTCCCCCGTGAAGATTGAGTTATTTTCAGTTCCGGTTGAGTTAAATTTAAATCTATTTGGCATTGCTTTAATTTATACTATTGTTAACCACTCATAGGTAGTTAATAAAAACTCTTTCTCATTTTTATCAAAGGGTCCTTCTATTTCGTATGGTAAAGTACTCTTGTTTGACTCTACTAAAACTTTGTTCATTAGTTCAGAATACCTAATAATTAAATTAGGATCAACACGTTGAACGTCTTTTATATCAATTACTGCCCACATCATAACTTTCTTCTGTAAATTTAACCTCTCCTAGCAACATTGTAGGATAGGGTGTTGATTCAACAGGAATAATATAATTTTGTAAGTGAATAAATTTAATATATTTTGTACCAGGTCTAAAATTATGATTACCTAATCCATATCCGGTGATTCCACTCCGTGTATATGTTGACCATTCTCCATAAGATGCTGTTGCAGGATAGAATGTATAATTGTAAGTTCCTCCTGCAACTCCGTTTGAAACTGGAGTTCCGGCAGGTGTTGAATATCCTATATCTGGGAATGTTGTCCAATTATCGTTTTGATCAGCAAATCTCATACGTAGTTCTCCACCTCCAATATCAGTTATTTCATTATACCAAATATTATAATCACCAAACCCGATACGACTAAACCCATATGGTTCTCCATAATCAGGATGGTTAGGTGGAAAAAGAATAAAATGTCTAAAAATAAATCTATTTCCAGGGTTTTGCCAATTAATACCATTATTTGAACTAGAAACATATGCGTATTCATCACCAGGATTAAGATCACGTGTAAGTACTGTGTCTACTCTACCACCAACAGATCTTCTATCACAAAAAATACCATCTTTATTATAACATGCAAATCCAATATGACCTCCTGAAAGAAGATCCCCGTTAGGTCCACCCTTAATTAAAGTTCTGTTAGCACATTCATATGTATAGTTTTTATTAGGATCTACTTCGATTAAATCGTCACTAAAAAACACATTTCCTCTTGTATTATTTAATTGTATTGAATATTCAGCTCCATTGTAAGTTATACTAGTATTTTCAATAGCAGATGAAAAGTTTTCATTTCCAAGCTTAAATGAACCATTTCTAAATAAATTAACATATGGATATTTTGTAGCATTATAGTTTTGTAAAACCTCTTCGCTTGATAGGGCTTTATTATACATTCTAGCTGCTGCAATTTTATTATTCATTCTTCTAGAAGTTCCTCCTAAAGCCGCATTAGTTCCCATTTCCCAGTTTTTAGAAGGATCTGCAAATTCTGAAATACCGACATTAGAATAAGTATCGTTCAATTTACCATTTATATAGAGTTTCATACCATCTACACTATTAGGTGTATATATAAAAACAGCATGCGTCCATTCATCATTTGGAATCCTTACATCTGGACTATTAAATGATTTTTGACCATTTTCTACATTTCTAAAACCGGCTCTAATAAAATTACCATTTTCCGGAAAATAATAGTCAATTCCAAGTGTATTTCGTTTACCTAAAATTCCTGCAGTATTTCCACTTTCTGGATTTTGTACAGGGTTAACCCAAACTTCAATTGTAAATGTATCATTAGATCCGAAGTTAAGTTCACCTGAGCCATCAATACTTGCTGAAGAGTCAATTCCATCAAACACCAAACTACCACCACTAAAAGTAGGTCCATTCACTAATGTACCATTATTTCCATTTCCAGAAATATCATACCAGGTGTTTCCACTCTTTGGATAGGAT
>CALAZP010000150.1 GCA_937926355.1 uncultured Saprospirales bacterium | reverse complement strand
AGAGGAATAATTTTTGGAGCACTTGACGAACAATCTATTGCTTGGAAAGTGGCTGAACGTTGTTTTGAAGAAGGCGCAAGCATCGTTTTAACCAACGCACCTGTGGCCATGCGATTCGGTAAGATTTATGAGCTCGGTGAAAAAATTAACGCAACGGTATTTCCTGCTGATGCAACTAGCGAAACAGATTTAGAAAATTTAATTAACCATGCTACCGAGACTTTAGGGGATAAAATTGATTTTATCCTTCATTCCATCGGGATGTCATTAAATGTTAGAAAAAAGAAAGAGTACACGGACTTGAATTACGATTGGATGTTAAAAACCTTCGATATTTCAGCAGTTTCCTTCCATAAAGTAATGCAGACCTTGCTCAAGCTGGATGCCATCAATGAAGGTGGATCAGTTTTAGCCCTCAGTTATATAGCTGCCCAAAGGAGTTTCCCAGACTACAGCGAAATGGCTGAGTCGAAAGCACTCTTAGAATCTTTTGCGAGGAGCTTTGGCTACCATTTGGGAACCTTAAAAAAAGTAAGAGTTAATACCATCAGCCAATCTCCCACCTTCACCACCGCTGGTAGTGGTGTAAAAGGTTTTCAGGAATTCTTCGATTATGCAGATAAAATGTCTCCACTGGGGAATGCTTCAGCTGAATCTTGTGCAGACTATTGCGTAGTCATGTTTTCCGACCTGACCAGAATGGTGACGATGCAAAATTTATTCCACGACGGAGGATTCTCCACTATGGGGATGAACCCTGCTGTTTTGGAAATGAAATAGCGTGAAGCACTTTATCGTTTTTATTGGATTCTTGCTCCCTGTACTAGCTTATGGCCAAGATCCAAGGCCTGGGTTAGATAGAATGCCTGGAGCAGGATCCAATCCCAATGCCCTAGCTAGAAAGCAGTTTCGCGCACCTCAAGATACCTCCCCTATTCTGTATTTTTTTGCGGAAAACCCCGAATGGTTATATGAAATAAGAGACAGTACGCTGAGCACCTCTTTTTTTCAATACGACCCAACGCGCCTTCAACCTTTTGGAAAAATGACATTGGGTAATTTAGGCTCAGCTCACTCGGATTTCGTTTGGGAACCGCTCGACAAACTAGGGTTAGATATTGGTTTACATCAATACGATGTATATCAAAGAAGCCCGAAAAAAACCCGTTACTTCAAGATTGATCAGCCCTATACCCAATTAGAATACTATCTGGGAGGAGAACAATCTGATGGGTATATTTCAACTGCTTTCAGTCGCAACTTCTCCAAGGGCACTAATTTTTCGCTAGATTACCAGCGCATTAGCCAGCTGGGGAGAACTACCCAATTTCCCAACCAAAACACCCGCAATACCACCCTCAATGCCGGTTTTCAGATGAGAGATAGTACAGGACGCTATCGCTCCTATTTTACATTTTCCAGCAATACCATAGAAGCACAGGATAATGGAGGAATTACCGAACCTCCTATCAAGGGGGGTGAATTCTACAGTCCATCATCAGCCTCTGTAATGCTTGTTGAAGCACAAACGCGCCATGCACATAATGCCGTTGGATATACTCAATTTTTCGACTTACGCAATGAAGATACGACCAGAATTAATAGAAGGGAGTACGTAATTATGCATCAAATACTCAGATCCACTAGCCTGTACAAATATTTCGACCAACAACCTTTTCCCGAATATTATGAGGGATTCACCTCGGAAAACCGAGGAGCAAGATTCTGGTTAAATCACCGAAATTTCGAAAATCAGTTTAAAATAAGAACCCGAAAAAATGAAGCTTCCAATAGCACTATCCAAAAAGACCTGGTAGAAGCTAGTTTGACGCACCAAAACCACCACCTCAATTTAGATGGAAGAGACAGCACCATTAATAATCTCGTTCTAAGAGGCAGTATCCAATGGCAACCTTGGGAAGGAATAACCTTGGATACTAGAGGACAACTCGCCTTGTGGGACCAAGCTGGTGATTATGAAATAGATGGTAAGCTTTCTTTAGTTTCCAAAAAATTAGGGGAGGTGTCCCTGTTTTTTAATAACCGATTGTACAGTCCTACTTTTACCCAAAACTATTTTCAGGTCACTCGCGAAGTCATTTGGAACCAAAAATTGGAAAAGACTTTATCGACTTCTTTTGGAGGTACTATCTATCCTCAGAAAACTGGCCTCAAGGTTACCGGTCGTTATACCCTGTTCAACAACCTGATTTATTTCGATAATCAAGCTAAACCCGCACAGGAATCCAGTCCCGTGAGTCTATTTCAAATTACTGTTCAAAATAAATTTAGAGTAGGTTCCTTTTACTTAGAAAATGCCGTTGCCTTTCAAAAATCTACCAATGAAGAAATTATGCGATTGCCCATCCTCTATGCCCAACATAGTTTGTACTACCACAATAGATGGTTTGGCGTACTCCATGTAAGATTTGGATTTGACCTGAGGCACCATACCCCCTTTTATTCCAATTATTACCATCCATTAACCGGACAGTTTATTATCCAAAATGAAAAAAATATTGCCTATTACCCGGCAGTAGACGGCTATTTTGGTATAAGAGTTACCCGTTTCAGAGCATTTATTCAATGGATAAATCTCACTCAAACTTTTTGGAAAGGACTTCCCTTAGAACACAGTGCTACCTATCTCCATCCTGAAGGCCTTCGCATAGGAATCACCTGGAGATTGATTAATTGATGCAAATTTATCCATTTGTAATGCAATAATAACTGTATGGCAACCCTTTATACCTTCTATTCGTTTGAATAAAATGAAGGCTAGATTAGAAAAAATACAACCAGATTTCGGAGCTTCCTTTGTAATGAAGGAATTTTCCAATGGCGTTGTTCTAAACAAACCTAATTGGCATATTCATCCAGAATATGAAATAGTATACATCTCTAATGGAAAAGGAAAAAGACATATTGGGGATCACATTTCTTTCTATGAAGATGGGGATCTCATATTTTTAGGACCTAACTTACCCCATTACGGCTTTACCGAAGACTTGGTAGAAAATCATGTGGAAATTGTAGTCCAAATGAGGGAAGATTTCTTAGGCAATGATTTCTTGAGCTATCCAGAAATGGAAAACATTCAATTTCTATTTCAGTTGGCCCATCGCGGTATTTCCTTTAAGAACGAAATCAAACACGAAGTTGGTAGGCAGCTGAAAGAAATGTTAAATATGTCTCCTTTTGAAAGACTACTTGGATTGCTGAGAGTTTTAGAAATGATGGCGACCACCACAGCTTTTCAAATACTTAATGCCACCAAAGTTGGATTTGAAGTTAATCCAAGAGATGTAAATAGGTTAGCTGCTGTATTTAGGCATGTAGAAAGCAACTTCAAAGAAGAAATTTCTCTCCACCAGGCAGCAGATTTAATCAATATGACCGTACCTGCTTTTTGTAGGTATTTTAAAAAAACTACCAATAAAACTTTTACTCAATTCCTTAATAATTATAGGATTTCCTATGCGTGTAAATTACTTTCCAATGAAGAGATAAGTATAAGCGAAGTATCCTTTGAAAGTGGTTTCAATAACTTATCCCATTTCAATAAGCAGTTTAAGAAAATCGTCAATTGCAGTCCAAAAGAGTACCGAAACAACCAACTCAAGATTTTACTTTAAAAAGTAATTAAAAGGTAATTTTCCCTTTACAATTCCTTTACAATCGATTCTGATATTTGCACAAATTTATCTAATGAAGAAAGAATTAGAAATAGCTGTAATTTCCGATGCCCATCTGGGCACCTATGGTTGCCATGCCAAAGAGTTGCTTAAATATCTCAAAAGCATTAAAACTAAAAACCTAATCCTCAACGGAGATTTCATTGATATCTGGCAGTTTAGAAAAAGTTTCTTTCCCAAAGAACACCTGCAGGTCATCCAGCGGGTACTCAAAATGGCTGCTAATGGAACTAAAGTGTACTATATAACGGGAAATCACGACGACAAACTAAGGAGATATTCAGATTTTTCGAGTGGCAATATTCATTTAAGAGATAAATTAATATTACAGCTCAATGGCCAAAAATATTGGTTTTTTCATGGTGATATTTTTGATACCCTAACTACCTTTTCTCCCGTGTTAGCGAAATTAGGAGGAAAGGGCTATGATTGGCTTATCGTCATTAATAGGTGGGTTAACAAATTAAGAGTACAACTAGGTTGGGGAAAGTATTCTTTTGCAGGAAAGGTGAAAAACAAAGTCAAACAAGCCATTAAGTATATAGGAGATTTTGAGAAAACTGCCATTAAGTTAGCGGCTGAACAAGGATACGATTACGTAATCTGCGGTCATATCCACCAACCACAGCAAAGGGAAGAGGTATTAAGTGGGCGCCGTATTCATTATCTGAATTCAGGTGATTGGGTGGAGAATCTAACAGCCTTAGAATATAGATTTGACAAATGGTCTATTTATCATT
Organism: uncultured Saprospirales bacterium; assembly: GCA_937926355.1. GTDB lineage: Bacteria > Bacteroidota > Bacteroidia > Chitinophagales > Saprospiraceae > CALAZP01. The sequence continues at coordinate 17,688 of CALAZP010000150.1, read as the reverse complement.
ATGATGAAATGGATGATGAATACAAGAGTCCAAGATTAAAGGTAAGCAAAGAACCTCAACCCAATACCCTATCATTAATAGACCAGGAGTGGTTTTCAAATTTAAAGTTGGATGTTGAGTAAATTGCCAAGCTGAAAGATGTCTTCGCTTATATTGGATACTTTTGCTGCCTTTTTAAAATAAAGATTTTGACTTTTCCACAAGTCAATATGGAAACCAGCTTGATTAAATAATTCTAAAAGCAGGCATAATTCTTTTGCTTTTGGAGAATTTTCATCTTCAAAGTTTAACTTTTTAATTTCCGAAAATAGGCGGTCGCTTAAATTCAACTGAACTTCCGGTTCATTTTCAATAGACACTTCCCATTTTTTCATCTCATTTAACGTTTGTTCTAATTGGGAAATTGAAAAAGAATCGTGCTCCAATAATGCTATCAAATCCTGGTTTAACACAAAGGAAAGGACAGATTTATAAGCAGCTGGTATGGGGATATTGGCGTTCAGCATCCCACTCATCAATTGATAATTGTCGTTATAAATATCTTTGAAAGACTGCAAGGCTTTTTCAAAACTAAGCTGGGTAATTCTATCTAATATCTTCCGCTTTTCATCTTGAAATAAATTTTTGATAGAGTATTTTCTCGTACCAAAATAAAGCTGCATTAAGCCAATCACTTCTCCCAAATTGATGCTGTCAAAAGAATCACTCAGAGCTTGTTCCATGGCTTGGTACACCTCCTCGGACATATTTGCAGAAATGTTACCAATAAGGTTTTGTTGTCCTAAGTACAGCACAGCAAAACTAAATGTTCGATGAGATAAAGTAATTTTTGATTGCATTCCAATCCTACCGATACTCAAAATTTGATTACCTGCTTTCCTTTTGGTAAAGGCATCACTTACTGCCTTGTAGTTAAATAAATCTAATTTTTCTGGATGTTCTTCAAAGATAGAAGCTGCGGCAAAGTGCATACCTACCCTTAACAAATCAACCTTGGAGGGTAAAACATTAAGTTGATAACTTTCTGCGGCATTTTTAAAGACATTACTGGGGGTTTGGACCAAAGCATCAAAAAAAGAAGGATGTAAATCTATACCTGAGGTTTGCTCAGTAAAGGTTATTGCCCGATTGGCATACTGTAAGATTTGATTGGTCTCCAGTCCTGATACCTCATCGAAAAACCACCCACAGCTGGTAAACATTAACAGGGCATTGCGCTGCATTTCCATGAGGCGCAAAACTTTAGTCCTACCAGCTTCTTCTAAAGATCTAAGTGCATGCCGCTCTATAAATTGATCAATGTTTGCAACAGTTCGATTATTGATGATGGCAATGTATTCATCTCTGGCTTTCCAAGGATCTTTCAGATAGGATGAAGCCTCGGATTCGAAAATAGGAATCATGCTATCTCGTAAGTCATTCAGCAAATTTCTTAAGGGCCCACGCCATTCTTGGGTCCACCATTCGTTACCTCCTGCTCTACATCCGCAATTACTGCGCCACCTTTCCACTCCATGGGCACAACTCCAACTGCTATTTTCGTGAATTTGGACTTCATAAGAAGGTGGATGGAGGGCCAAGAAAGCCGCGTAATTGGTCAATTCTATATCGGGTGTTTGAAGTAACTTATGAAAACAAGCTGCGAGAGCCATCTCCCCTTTATTGTGATGGTGTCCGTAGCTTTCACCGTCTGTCGCAATATGAACCAGTTGAGTTTCGGCTGAATCGTCAAAAGTATTCAATAGGCGATCTGCGAGTAAATGTCCATCATTTAGTAATCCTTCAAATGCGACTCCTTGTGCTACTTGCCCATTGTAAAAAAACAAAGCCATATGACGACCTGACGGCAATCTTATTAAGTAAGGACGTCTAGTATCTATTTCCTTTTCCGCTGTGGTCTGCCAAGTTTCAGTTCCTATTTTTCGAAAAGCAGCAGCTTGGTTAGGAGCCAAAATAGTGTAAACGATATCTTGTTCTGCTAGAATTTCTAAAGTTTCCGTATCACATGCGGTTTCTGCCAACCACATTCCAGTAGGCTTTCTTCCAAAGCGGTACTCAAAATCTTCAATTCCCCATCTTACTTGGGTGATTTTATCTCTTTGATTAGCTAAAGGCATAATCAAATGATTATACACCTGAGCAATAGCTGATCCGTGCCCTTTATAAATTTTTCGGCTTTCTTTATCTGCATCTATGATGGCTTGATAGGTCTCTTTATCTGCTTTTTCCATCCAGGAAAGTAAGGTAGGGCCAAAATTGAAACTCAAATATTTGTAATTATTAACGATATCTACAATTTTTCCCGAAGGGTCAATCCTCCTGGCCGTTGCATTAGGGGCATAGCATTCAAAGTTAATGCGTTCATTCCAATCGTGAAAAGGGGCTGCAGAGTCTTGTAGTTCAATGTGTTCTAGCCAGGCATTTTCTCTTGGTGGTTGATAAAAATGGCCGTGGATGCAAATATATTTCTTAGGCACCATCATTATAATTGAAGGGAGCGTTTGGGTAAGTTGTAAATTTAACGGAAATTAGACAAATAAAACCTAATTCAAATGACCCTACTCGAAAAACTGTTTACAGTTTTAGGCTTAATTACCTGTCTTTCTATTTCCGCTCAAAGACCTATCCAAAAAACTGGTGGAGAGATTTATGCTGACTTAGAAAAATTGGGATTTCTCGGAACGGCCATGTATTTGGCAGCCCACCCAGATGATGAAAATACCCGACTGATTGCTTATTTGGCGAATGAAGTGAAAGCCAATACCGTCTATTTATCTCTCACAAGGGGGGATGGTGGTCAAAATTTGATTGGGACAGAAATGAGGGAACTATTGGGTTTGATAAGAACTCGTGAACTTCTCGAAGCCAGAAAAATTGATGGTGGGCATCAATTATTTACCCGAGCCAATGATTTTGGATATTCTAAGCACCCTGATGAGACTTTGGCTATCTGGAATGAACAAGCGGTGCGAGCGGATGTCATCAAAGCGATAAGAAAGTGGCAACCGGATATTATTGTCAATCGATTTGACCATAAAAGTGCAGGGACAACGCATGGCCATCATACCACTTCTGCTATCCTCTCCTACGAAAGCTTTGATCAGGCTACAGACCCAACGATTTTTCCCGAACAATTGGAAGAATTGGAAACTTGGCAGCCCAAAAGGCTATTTTTTAATACGTCATTTTGGTTTTATGGCGGTATGGAAGCTTTTAAAAAAGCAGATAAATCCGATATGGTAAGCATTGATGTAGGAAGTTATTACCCACATAAAGGGTTGTCCAATACTGAAATTGCAGCTCAAAGTAGAAGCATGCACAAATCACAGGGATTTGGAGCAACCCCAACAAGAGGTTCTGAAATGGAATACCTCGATTTACTAAAAGGTACTAAACCAAGTAATGGTGATCTCTTTGAAGGAATCAATACCACTTGGTCCCGAATAGAAGGTGGACAAGCGATTCAACCCTTATACGATCAAATTCTTAAAGACTTCAACCCCAACCAACCTGACCGGTCGGTACCCCAGCTTGTTGAACTGTACCAAAAATTAGCACTGCTCCCAAATGGGCACTGGAAAACCATAAAAATGGAAGCAACCCAATCTTTAATCAAGGATTGCATGGGACTGTATCTGGAGGCCAATTCCAATACCCCAACTGCCGTTCCGGGGCAAGAAATTCAAATCACTTTAGAAGCCACCAATAGATCAGCTGAGCAGGCAGTGCTACAAAATTTGACCCTACACCCCAATGGTCCTACTTTGGATCTAAATTGGAACTTGGAAAATAATGTAGCGCAAATCAGTTCATTCGATTTTTCCTTGCCGATAGATATGGCTTATACAACTCCTTATTGGTTGACACTACCCGCTGAGAAAGGGTTTTACCGAGTAGCGGAGGAAGAAAAAATAGGATTACCAGAAAATCCATTAGAAGAGTATGCTACGGTATCGTTGACAGTAGGAGGTATACTGCTTCAATATGAAATTCCTATTACCTTCAAAGAAACAGACCCTGTAAAAGGAGAATACCATACTCCATTTAGGATCATCCCCAAAGTAATGCTAAAGACGGCTAATCCCGTGTACCTTTTTTCTGACGAACAACCGCAAAAGGTGGAAATAGCCGTTGAAGCTGGGAGTGCCCCAATAAAAGGCGTTCTTCAACTCCAAATGGAAGAAGGTTGGTCGGTAAATCCCCAAGAGTACCCTTTTGAATTATCACTTAAGGGAAGTGCTCAAACTTTTACTTTTGAGGTAAGTCCGCCGGCACACCCTTCCTATGCCACTATTACGCCTGTGGCTATAGTGGATGGAAAGACCTATCAACAGGAGTTAATTACTATCAATTACCCTCATATCCCATTGCAATCCGTTTTAAGAGATGCTTCCAGTACAGTGATTAAATTAGATCTTCAAAAAAGAGGAGATAAAATTGGTTATCTTATGGGGGCGGGTGATGAAGTTCCAAATGCATTGAGGCAGGTTGGTTTCCAGGTAGATTTATTATCCGAAAAAGAAATTAATCTGGATATGCTCAAGAATTATGATGCCGTTGTCATTGGTATCAGAGCCTATAATACCAGTGATGAAATCAAGTACATCCAAAAAGATTTATTAGAATATGTGTCGGAAGGAGGAAATCTGATTATACAATACAATACCTCTCGAGGATTAAAAATTCAAGCTGATGAATTGGCCCCCTACCCATTGAGATTATCTAGAGATCGGGTAACCGTGGAAAAATCGGAGGTTAAGTTTATAGCCCCAGATCATCCGGTGCTTCATTATCCAAATAAAATTACCCAAGCTGATTTTGATGGTTGGGTACAAGAAAGAGGTTTGTATTTCCCTGATGAGTGGTCCAATGAATTTACTCCAATTTTAGAAATGGCAGACCCAGGAGAAACAGGTCTTAAAGGCTCCTTACTCATTGCCCCTTATGGCAAGGGAAATTACGTTTATACCGGACTTTCATTTTTTAGAGAATTACCTGCCGCGGTTCCTGGAGCTTACCGATTATTTGCTAATTTAATCGCATTAGGAAAATAAAAAGACCTTATGGAGGAGCAACCACCCATTTTCAAATCCTGGAATACCCTTTATTGGATTGTCTTGATCGTTCATGCCATCCTTATCGCTTTGTTTTATTTAATTACTCAAATGTATTCCTAAAAAAAGATCAAAATGAATCCACTGGATTGGATAGTAATGTTAGGCACTTTATTGGGGATTGTTGGGTATGGGGTTTGGAAAACCAGAAATATTAAAACGACCAAAAGTTATTTACTTGGCGATCACGATTTACCCTGGTGGACCATTGGTTTGAGTGTGATGGCTACCCAAGCCAGTGCTATTACCTTTCTTTCTACCCCCGGTCAGGCCTATCAAGATGGAATGGAATTTGCCCAATTCTATTTTGGCTTGCCTGTGGCCATGGTTATTCTCTGTATTTTTGTATTGCCTATTTACTATCAACTCAAAGTATATACGGCATACGAATATCTGGAAAGTAGATTTGGAAGACCAACACGCACCTTCACTGCACTTTTATTTTTGATTTCCAGAGGTCTAGCAGCAGGACTTACTATATATGCGCCAGCCATCATTCTTTCTACCATTTTGGGATGGTCTTTGAATTTCACCATCCTATTCATTGGCATCCTCGTCATTTTTTATACCATGGCCGGAGGGACTAAGGCAGTCAGTGTTACCCAAAAGCAACAAATGTTGATTATTCTTACCGGAATGGTTATAGCTGGTGTCCTCTTGGTTTTCAAATTACCCAATGATATTGGTTTTGATAAGGCGGTGAAGATTGCTGGTAAACTCGAAAAATTGAATGTAGTGGATTTCTCCTTTGATTTATCCAATCGCTATACATTTTGGTCCGGAATGTTGGGAGGGGTATTTCTTTTTCTTTCCTATTTTGGAACTGACCAATCCCAAGTCTCGAGATATTTATCGGGAAAATCCCTAAAAGAAAGCCGACTAGGACTGATTTTTAATGGACTTTTAAAAGTACCTATGCAATTCATGATTTTATTTGTAGGTATTCTAGTTTTTCTCTTCTTTCAATACACTGCTCCTCCCGTACATTTCAATCAAGGCAATTTGGATAAAATATACGGAACACCGCAAGAAACTCGCTTACAGGAGTTAGAGGACCAGCATTTGGAGTTATGGCAAACCAAAAAAGAGGCCCTATACAGCTTATCTTCAGCTATTGATCAATCCAATGAACCAGCCATTCAGCAAGCAAAAATGAATGTTTTTGAATTGATGGAAAAAGAGCAGCAGGTCCGAACGGAAGTAAATGATTTAATATTACAACAAGCCCCAAATGCCAAAACCAAGGATACCGATTATGTTTTTATCACTTTTATTATTAATTATTTACCGATAGGATTGGTTGGATTATTACTAGCAGTTATTTTTTCAGCGGCAATGTCTTCCACTTCTTCAGAACTCAATGCCCTTGCAACAACTTCAGTTATAGATATATATCGTAGATCTTTCAAAACGGAGGCAAGCGATCGCCATTATTTATTCGCTTCTAAAGGCATGTCAGTAGTATGGGGGATTATAGCTATGCTTTTTGCCGTAACTGCAGACTTGTTTGAAAATTTAATCCAAGCTGTTAATATCATCGGATCTCTATTCTATGGCACCATTTTAGGTATTTTCTTAGTAGCATTTTTCTTTGGTAAAAAAGATAAAAAATCTCAAGGTATGGCCACTGTTACGCTAGCCATTGTAGGGGGAACCATAGGACTCCTCTGGTCTGATACTTATTCTCCTTGGGCCGGTTTAAGAGGTAGCGCTATTGGCGGAATAGTTGGGAACTATTTAGGGACTCGCCTATTTCAACCTGTTAAAGGTAAAGCTGTATTCATTGGTGCCATCCTGACAGAAGCTATTATTTTATTGTTGTTTTTCGCTAATCAACAAGGAATCATTCAAATTGCATTTTTATGGCTAAACCTTATTGGTTGCACGTTAGTGGTGCTCATCTCATGGGTAATTCAGCTATTCCTGAATAATACTGAGACTGAATTAATAGAAACTGAACCTGTATAACTAAAGCCTAACTGCTAATTTATCTGGGAGCCGAAATATGTGACCCAAAAAATAGCGCATTCAATAACATTTTGTTGGTTCCAAACCAGAAACCTCTAAAATTAGGATTATCCACAAAGGAAATAGCTCTTCCGCTACCTACTGCAGTCACCAATACTGAAGCCGATTCTTTTATATAAGGTAACCAATCCTGATGTACATAACCATCTAATTGCCCTTTTTGGCTGCACTGAACCACGGTATTATACGGAGAGGCGGAGGGTTTCATGAAAATGGAATGATTGCGATATACATTCAATCGGTCTCTTTGGTAACCGAATCCAATAGGATGGGTAATGTCCAGATGCGCTTCATAAACAGAACCTCCAATTTGACGGGCACCCGATCGTTCTGACGCTTCTATATAGGCTAGACGCTGGCTATCATTTTCCGAAGGAATAACCTCTACTTTTTCTTCCGAGATCCAACCTTCGCGCAAAGCATATTCAATAGCACTGCGCTGCAAAATCAAGGTATTCCCCTCTTCTACCCAATTTTTAATTCTATCAGCATTCCGTTTTCCGAGGCTTTGATAATTACCAGAAACGAGTATCAGGGTATTATATTTTTGAAGGTCGAGTCTTCTAAACTGGTCCACGTCCACCTTGGTTAGTGGCATTCCAAATCGGGTATCCAATAAATGCCAAATTTCACCCGCCTCGTATGAACTTACTCCCGACCCTGTTAAAATGGCGGTTTTAGGCATCTGAATGGTTTGAAAATATCGACTACCCAAATCAATTCCCGATTTAGAAAATCCAGTTTGAACAGGAAAAACGGGAATTCCATAGGTATGACTTGCTTGATAAATTCTTTGCTTGATAGCCTCTTGATCCATATTTTGGTCGTTAACCGCTACCAAAAGAGTTCCATACCCAAAGGTTTTCGTTTGCCCTTCCAGTTCCATAGTAAATGGCTTGAAGGCTGCCTTTACGAATAATCCGTTTTTTTGCAGATCGTATAAAAAAGCAGCAGCCAGATAATCAGTATATTCCATTAAATAGGCATAAATGCCCTTATCGAGATTTGCACTTGCTACCTTTCTTGTAGGAATAGGCTCTTTTAATTGCACGCCTTGATTCAGCAATCGAGGTGATTTTTCAAATGGCATGTTAAAGGCCAAAGCAACTGCCCAAGCCGAAGCATCATAAAATACACTATCGTGAAAAGTGGTAACTGGTTCAAATATAGTTTGAATCATTTTGAACTGCTTCTGATCAGCAGCTACCATAAAAGCCTTTTCCGGTTCAAAAATTTTCCCGTTGATTTCTACCGGTTTAGTTAAAGAGTGTACATTAATTCTGTGCTTTAGCAAAAAATTGGTGAATGCCTTAGTTTTGTTGAAATCGGTAGCATCTCCAAAATAAATCGCTTGGTAATCAGCATTTTTTCCATCCTTTTGAGCACTCTCAAAGAATGTCCGAAGATGGTTATGCAGCAATAACCGATGATCCATGCCAGCCTGCACCGTGGCAATACTCGTTCGCACATGGTTTCGAATAGTAAATGCAAAAGATATGGGCTGGGTAGTCGTCTCTTGTAAATGACCTCTGGACGAGGCTTGTTCAAACAATAATCCTAAGCCGCCATGGATATCGGGATAAGTATTTCCATAACCTGGATATGAATTATCAAAGGATTCTCCGCTAAAATACAAGGACCCAATATCATCTAATGCCTTTGAAAAATAGTTCGCAAAAATACCATTCAAATCGTCGTAATTGCTTCTTGGGACCAAGGGATTTTCTGCTCCATAAGCCTCTGTAGGTTCAAAAAAATAGGTGCTATTCGTGCCCATTTCATGATAATCTGTCGCAATATTAGGAAGCCATTGATGATAAAATTCAATCCTATTTTGGCTCTCTACTTGTGCCAAAGGCAACCAATCTCGGTTTAAATCAAACCAATAATGGTTGGTCCTACCCCCAGGCCATTGTTCATTATGTTCTCTATCTGCCCCATCAGATACTAAATTTACCGACCGATTGGTATTGGCCCAATGTGTATGTCGATCTCTTCCATCCGGATTATACGCTGGGTCTATCATCACCACACTATTCCTAAAAACCTCTGTGGGAAAGGTAGATTTACCTGCCAATAAATAGTAAGCCGTAAGCATAGCTGCTTCTGTGCTTGAAGGCTCATTGCCATGAACATTATAGCCTAATAAAGTGATTACCGGTTGCTGATCCAATGCAGGTAAAGGTTGAGAGGGATCGGCAATTTTCAAATGATTGAGCCGAATTTCTTCCAGTCGATCGAAATTATCCGGATGGGTTATGGTTAATATAATTTGTGGTCTTTGTTCTACGGTATAACCAATGGTTTGCAAGCGTGCCATAGGAGATGAAACTGCCAATTGTTTGAAATATCCAACCACCTGGTCGTACCGCGTGTGGTAGGTTCCTATCGAATATCCCAAATATTCTTCAGGTGAAATAATGGTGGAATCATAAGATGGTCCCTTCGGGAAAAAATACTCGTTTTGAGCAAACAATCCCAAACAGGTACCGGAGAGAACTAAAAAACACAAAAACTTCTTCATAATTATTTCCTTTTGCGACTGAATTTTTCCTTTTTAAACTTTCGTTTCTTCGCCTTTCTATCAAAAGAATGATCAGCGGGATTTCCTGCATGTCGATTGACCCGAATAGGCCTTCCATTAAGATCAAACTGATTGAATTTTTGAACTACCTTTTGATAAACGCTTTCTTCAACATCAAAAAAACTATGTTTTCTTTGCAAATCGATCCTGCCAATATCTGCTCCCGTCAAACCAGAAGTTTCACATAAAAGGGATAAAAAAGCTCCTTTATCTCTGACATCCATTGATCCAACATTAATGAATAACCGAACCCATTTGGCATTGGGATTCTTGGAGTTATTCTTTTCTGATCTGATATCTGGCAGATTTTTTATGTTGTACGCATCCAAATGTTTGCCTAATGTAATTGCGGTAAACCTCTTTATGAGTTCCGTTTTAGACATCTCCTTATACGCCTCTTCCAGTTTATCCATAAAAGGATCTAATCGGCCATTAATATCCAAATCCTTCACCTTGGTAATGCTTTGTTCCAGATGCTTTTTGAATATATCTATGCCCGAAGGTATGTTAGCTTCTTCAAAATTGATTTGTAGTCGTTTTTCCATTACCTTCAGAATCCGTCGATCGTTAGGATGAGCAAAAACAATAGAATGTCCAGTATTACCCGCCCGGCCAGTTCGCCCACTTCGATGAGTGTAAAAAGCCAAATCATCGGGAATATTAAAATGAAAAACGTGAGTAATGTTAGTTACATCAATACCGCGGGCCGCCACATCAGTTGCGACCAATAATTGAAGGTGTCTTCCTCTAAACAATGACATTACCCGATCTCTTTGACTTTGATTCAAGTCTCCATGTAAAGCAGCTGCCTGATACCCCTCCTTACTGAGGTTCTCTGCCAAATCCTTAGCATCATTACGAGTCCTAGTAAATACCAGTCCAAAGGTCTCACTATCCGCATCTAAAAAACGCTTTAGAGCTTCAAATCTATCCGCTGGTCGCACTATCACATATTCGTGCGTAATTTGACTATGCGCTTGATGGAGGTTTTCCCCCTTAACCTCAATGGGATGATCCATATAATCCCTTGCAATTTTCCGAACATCTGCAGGCATAGTTGCAGAAAATAACCAGGTATTTTTAGTAGGAGGAGCATCTAAAAGAATTTCATCAATTTCCTCCTTGAATCCCATATTTAACATCTCGTCTGCTTCGTCCAAAACGAAATAGCGAATGGTCTCTAATTTGACTACTCCCCTTCTCATCAAATCCCTAAGTCTTCCTGGAGTTGCCACTATGATATGCGTCCCCTTGCGAACATCCATCATCTGCTTTCGAATATCCGCACCTCCGTAAACTGGAGTAATTTTAAGGTTTTCGGTAAACTTGCCAAATAAATTGAGTTCATTGGTAATCTGCAAACACAGTTCCCGAGTTGGAGCCAAAATAAGGCCTTGAACTGCATTAAAATGGGTATCGATCAATTGAATTAAAGGCAAACCAAAAGCTGCTGTTTTACCTGTTCCCGTTTGCGCCAATCCAACCAAATCTGAATCTTTAGATAACAACTGGGGAATGGCTTCTTTTTGAATCGATGTAGGTGATTCGTAGCCCAATGCCTGAATGGCATTGAGTAACGGCTGAGAGAGTCCCAGCCTTTCAAAATTATTCATGAATATTAATTAACTAAAATTTAAGGTACAAAAGTAGGTTATTGTTGCGACTTATTCTGTACATGATACGTAATCAACCCTTCTGAAGGATCTTTAGTTACTGCACTTAAATGATAACCGTTGTTTTCGAAAACTTCCCTCAATTGGTTTTCAAAATAAAAACTTATCGATCCCACTGCATTTATAGGCATGGGTCTATTCGATGCTAACAAAGGGTTCAACAAATAAGAAACAAATTTTTGAAAATGTTGATGTAATAACTCTATGATGTAAGGGTCGTTATGAAATTGTGAGGCAAATGGAGCGAAACTTGCTAGATAACGATTGGGAAATTTTCCCTTGTAAGTTTTTTCTAAAATCACAGCATGCTCACTATCATAGCCTTTTTGTTTCCATTGATTCATCAACGCATCAGGCATTCTACCGTGTAAAAAATCGCTGACCAAAGTATTACCCAAAACGGCACCACTGCCATAATCTCCCAGGATATACCCAAACCCCCTTTTTTGTTTGACGATATCCTTTCCATCGTAAATACAACTATTGGCACCAGTACCTAAAATACAAACCGCACCCTCTCCATCCTGGCAAGATGCTCTTGCTGCAGCCATCATATCGGAAAACAATCTTATAGACTTAAGATCCGGAATACTTGATTCAAAAGCCCGCTCAATAACTTGAGCATTTTCCTTTCCATCAACCCCAGTTCCATAATAAAAAACAGTTCTGATATTAGCTGCCCATTCGTATAGGACTTCTGTTACAATCGATTGTATTTGTGTGGCAGTTTGAAAATAAGGACTTAACCCCTGGCTCTCCTTTCGGGTCAATACTTGACCTCTTTCTAACACTATCCATTTGGTTTTGGTAGCTCCGCTCTCAACGATTAATTGCATATCAATTATCTCCTCATGATAATCAATTGACTACTCTGAAGCGGTTCTTCATCTACAAGTAACACATAGGCATAACTGCCAGCTGGCAAATGTGAAAGATCAAATCTTCTTCTATCAAGTCCTTGTAAAATAGGCCATTGAGTTCTCCATACCGCTTGACCAAATAAATTGACCACTCTTAAGTCGGCCATTTGTCCTGTACCGTAATAAGCTAGTTCTAAATTAAAAACCCCAGTGGTGGGATTGGGATATCCTTTGACCGTGGTATTTTCAATTAACCCCGGTCTTTCCCGCGAGAAATAGGGCGCGGTTTTTTTTTCACTCACTACCTCTTCCACTTGCTTTACCTCTTCTTCCTCTAACTCACTCAATAAACTAGGAGTGGCAGGAGGTACTTGACAAGTTCCAATAGCCGCTAAAAAATCAGCTCCCGCCTTCACCTCAAAACCAGGTCTTAACGTAATACTTGTTGAAGCAATATATTGAATATTATTACCTGTTTCAATAATATTAGAAGCTACAATCCGATCACTGGAGGAATACAACCCAGCAGGTAAATTACTACTTTGAATACTGAGATAACTCCCTCTGCAGCTACAAGCACCACCAGTATCCTCCACATTCACAGTTATAGATTGCTGTGCCATATTACCAGCTTGGTCGGTAACATAGACTGTTAAATCCATACTCCCTATATCAGCACAAGTCAGGCTCTTTATCATTTCCTCCGATTCTGGAGCAAAAGAATAAATCAAATTATTAACATTGGTCACATTATCACTTACTGAAGCTATCAAATCCATCACATTTAATTCCAAGGTGCCAAAGTTGGTTAAAGAAGGAGTAAAGGTTGGGTCTAATAAAAAACTGGCACTGCTATTATCCTCAATGACTACCTCCGATACACAAGTGGATGAAGACCCAGAAACGTAATTTATAGTCAAAGTGACATCAACCGTATCTGGCGCATTAAATTGAAAAGTATCCAATGATAGAGAAGAGATATTACAGGATTCCAAATCTCCTAAAAATAAATCTAGAGGGTTTAAAGCTGCCTCTCCAGTAACCCCATCTAAGACCAAAATGGTGTCCTTACAAAATGCCAAATTGATAGAGACGGTATCAATCAACACTCTTTGATTAGAACATGAATCGGTTGCAATATACCTAATCAAATAGTCATTATTAGGTAAGTCGATGGTAAGCTGAGGATCTGTAAAATTGTAATCTGGACCCACATTAGTGAAAGGATATACGTCCCTACCTATAGTATCGGTTATAAATAATTTAAGGTTGATGCCTTCTTCCGACAAACAATTATCAGTGATTTCAGGGTCAAAAATAGTCAAGGTGGAAGCACATCCCATCGTATCGTAAACCAAATCGTATGCGTTACTTACTATGTCAGGAGCACTAAAATCAGTTACCCTAATCAATTGATGGTAAATAATACTTGTACCAGGTCTGGCATTATCATAGATGGTCCACGTTCTCCTGAATGAAAAATTTCGAGTACCTCCGCACAAATACAGAATTGAGCTATCTTCATAAGATGCCCCTAAATTGCAATATTCATTAGTAGGGGTTAAGGCAACCGTTCCCTGTAGAGTCAATATAAAGGGATATCCTGAAACTTCTGGTGAGGGCAGTCCTCCGGTAGTGAGTTGCACTCCTGTTAAGGTTTCAAATTCATCACATTCCATTGAATAAGTAAAATGGGGTAATACCACGTCCTCGATTAACGGATTTTGGAAAATCATTCTTATAGAACAACTTGCCGTATCATTGGCGGTTAAATCATTCGCCTTGTACGTTCTGGTAATGGTATTGGAGACCCATTCATCAGCAGTCATTCCAAATTGATCTCCTGTAAGTCCTAAATCACCTCCTTCATTAGCTGTAGAATCTTGAATACTTACTTCCCATGCTCCACAATTTTCAATTACATAAGGTTTGAACCCATACCTATAGAAAATATCGTCAGTACTGCTTATACTCTGTCCAAATAGCGTGGCGTAATCTTGAATATCTTGCTGAATATTATCATTAGCAGGCAATCCCACTAAATTCTCCCCCATAGCATTCCATACGGAACAATTAGAGGAAGATAGATTTCCACCAACTATATAATCTGAATCACTTAAAATTACTTGTTGATTCAATTGCACTGCGGGAACATCGCCGCAATAAAAGTCGTGGTATTGAATGGCCCTTAAGACGGGTAAGTTGGTCCCATTGGTATCTAAAATGGCAACAGGTGCTGCAGAGGTGGGATCATGGGAATCTAATACTGCAAATAATTTGAAATATTCCAAAGAATCAGTTGTGCCCAATGCCAAGGTAGGTTCTTCATGCGTCAACACTACTGTAATGGTATCCCCTGCATTAAGGGGAAGGGATAAGCGGGTGATTGGAAACTGGTATTGTTCCCAAGGGCTTAAAGAATCCGACGTAGTACTCGACCCAAAATAGCTAGATATACTCCCAATATCGTATCCAAGACCAGCGGCAGGATTAACCGAGAAAGTCGCTGCAGAAAAATTTATGAGGTTTTTTCCCGGTTGAGTGCGATCAAAGTTTCCTCGATAAATAGCAATTGCGGGGTCAAATTTAGGCTCGGTAATTCCATTGGTATCTAGCGGACCCACGTGAAATGTATAAATACCATCCACCTCAGGTGTAAATTTTAAAGAATCAAAATACCTAATATTACCATCTGGCCAGGTATAGGATGCCCCACCTACCTGCGTAGAAACCCATGCACTAGTTTGACGAGGATAAAACCCGCCTGCCCCTAGTTTCATGGTGTCCAATTCGTTATAATAAACCGATCGAAAAGAACCGTATTGGTCCAGAGGTTCAGTAGGACAACAAAAGGTGGCCCCAATCTTATCTTCTGCAGTGAAAATTCCATCTCCTTTTAATGTCCAAGAAGAATCAGTATCATTAAAGGCATAAACGTAATATTCAAAAGTTCCAGGTTGGTCAATAACTGCCCAGTTGTAAGAATCATAATCCCAAAGGCCAGTTGTTGTAACCAAAGTATTATGTGAGGGCATGGTTATCAAACTGTCGTTGAGATCGGTGAAAATAGTATCTCTGACCACCACCACATATTGTGTTACATCACACCCTCCAAAATTGGTAATTACATTGGAGAGCATTAAGGTATCTGTACAATCATCATTTAACGGAAGATTAAAATTATTGTTAAATGCGCACTGTTGACCAAATGAAAAAAATGGAAGGCCTATTGAAATGAATATCCAGATCAATACGCTATAAGCAGTACTCGGGGTGTACTTTTTTTTCATTCTTACAAATTACTTGTAATCAATACGATAAATCTTATAAAATATTCTCATCAAAAATACAATAAAGTTTATATTAAAAAAATAGTTTATTGATTACTCCGACTCAATCAGGCAACAGAATCGGGAATTTCCATGATTGGAATTTTTATTTCTACTCGGGTTCCCAATGATTTTTTAGACATAGGATCTTCTATTTCCATAATCTGCACAAAAAGTTTGTCGTGATTAGCATGATGCAATAACTCCAATCGCTTTTCTGTAATTTTGGTCCCCATTGATTTATGGTTTTTGAAGGAGTCATCCTTTGCTTGTAGTTCTCTTGCCTTTTTCAATCCAATTCCGTTATCTTCTACCACACAGAGGATAGTTTCCTCATCTTCCAAATAAAAGGACACTTTGACTAACCCTCTTTTTTTGGTCCTTAAACCGTGTTCAATGGCATTTTCAACGTAAGGCTGAACAATCATGGTAGGTACTCCAAAAATATCTTCTTCAATCTCAACATCGACATAAATTTCAAATGATAATTTGTCTTCAAACCTCAATTTTTCATTGATGAACAGATAGTCTCTTAAAAATTCAATTTCTTTTTCCAAAGAAATAATTTCCAATTCTGAATACTCCAAACTCTTGCGCATGAGGTTGGCAAACTTAGCAAGGTATTTAGCAGCGGAGGCTGCGTCATGCAGGGTGATAAAATGTTGGATACTATTAAGGGCATTATACATAAAATGAGGATTCATTTGTGCCCTTAAAGCTTTGAGCTGCAGTTGAGTGGCTTGTAATTGAGCCAATTTTACTTGTTGTTGTTTTTTTTCTGCTTCGTATTTAATTTGCAACTCCATCTGCTGACGCATATTGACCTGTTCTAGGTACTGTTCTTCAAATCGGTGATGCAAATTCTGGTAGTCGTAGGCATTCTTGTAGTCTTCAATACCCGCATACAAATCTGCTATTTCTCGGCAAACTGATGAAAGTTGGCGGTAATCATCAATAGACTTAGCCATTCGTAAAGCAGAGAGATAGTGCTGTAAAGCCTTCTCGTAAGATTCTTGTTTGAGGAATAAATTCCCTTTTCTAGATTCAATAATCGAAAGGTTATAATAATCTTCTTGGTCAATATCTTTGAAATGAAGGGCTGCCTCTTCGTATAACCTGAGCGCTGCGTCGTATTCCTCACTCAATTGTTTGCAATACCCCAAATTAGCCGCAGCACTTGCTCTAGCTTGTTTGCTGAGATCATCGTTGTATTCCAGTGCTTTCTTGAAAAATTTTTCAGCCTGCTCGAGTTCTTCTAATGCTAAGTGGGCGTTTCCTAAATTGAGATAATGCCAAGACATTCTTGAACGCATACCGATGGATTCACTCATCTGAACCACACTGTGAAAGGCCTCAACACATTTGCGTTTATCTCCGTTGCGCTCATAAATTTTACCCAAACCACTTTGTACTAGCACCTTGAAGTAAGCGTCCTTAACACTGAAGGGGAGCACTAACCCATCTAATAATTTTTCCGATTGAAGTAATAACTCTATCGCCTCAGAATAATTGCCATAGTGTAACTGAATATAGCCCTCCCGACAAATAAGTCTAGCCTCTAAATTGGGATTCTCAGCAATTTTTAGAAGTTTAGAAGCTTTGACTAGATTTTTTTCTGCTTCTACCAATTGGACAGCATTGATACACGTCCCCGCATAGTCTATATACACTTCTGCTTGTTGAGTCGCATCCCCAACTTTTTCTACCAATTCTATAGCCTCGTTAAAATAAGAAAATGCTTTTTTATATTGATAACGCTGATTCTCAATAGTAGCTTTACCCAAATAATAATTGAGCAGAATATCTGAACTTTTGATGGATTGAAGCAAATTCCAAATTTCATCCAAACAGGCATCCCCTTTAGTTACATCGGTGAAAGCATAAATTTCTGCTAATTTTTCTAAGGTAAGCAATCTTTGATTAGGTGCAATGGAAGAGTCGAAAGCCGAAGCAAAAAAATCTGAATGGGTGGATGGCACTTTGGTATCTAAAGTCATAATACCCAAAATTAAAAGAAAGGACTATATCCCGAAAGATATAGTCCCTCAAATGCTTTTACTAACGACAAAACACTACTGAGGAAGAATACCCCCACAGTGA
>CALAZP010000149.1 GCA_937926355.1 uncultured Saprospirales bacterium | reverse complement strand
TTTGTTACAGAAATTCAGCCTGAATCTAATACGGTTGTATTAGGAGATATAGAAGATTTAGTCAAAAATGGAATGTTCGTAGGTCAAGTCAATGCTATGAAATATGAATCTATTCCAGACAATCTGGAAGTGGTAACTAAAATTCGTTATAAAGATTCTGGCACCTTAAGTGTACTTAAAAATATAGACAAAAAATTATATGTCGAGTTTCAAGCAAATGTAGGAGGAGTTGCTCCAGGTCAATCTGCAGTATTTTTTGAAGGCAACCATCTAGTGGGCGGTGGAATTATAATGGCAGGAGTTTAATCATGATTGGAACGCTTATCCCAATTGGTAAAATTGTCAAACCTCACGGCATTGAAGGGGGAATGAAAATCGTGCTTAAAGATTCTTTTGGTGGGTTGGATCTAAATCAGCAGTTCGTATTTGTTAATTTTGAAGGGTTGCCTGTTCCTTTCTGGGTGACTACTTTTCTTTCTAATGGTTTTCAGCAAGTTTTTATTGAACGAATAGATACCAAAGAAGCCGCAATTCCATTTGCTGGAAAGGAAGTTTTTGTGGAGGGCAAAATTATTTCTTCAACTACTTCCCAGTCTTCCAACCCCTATACTTGGGTAGGGTATCACCTGCTAGATTTAACTAGCAACCAGAAAGGGAAAATAATTAAAATAGAGGAATATCCTCAACAGCTAATGGCTACAGTCCATATTATCGGAGATGAAGAAATCCTCATTCCACTTCATGAAGACTTCTTGGTTTCAGTTGACGATTTATCTACCTTAATAACCGTTAAACTACCAGAGGGCTTATTTGGGTAAACCACCTGGAATACCAATTTTTATATCTGAAGTTTTTTTAGCCTCATCTACTATGCTTTTGACTTCGGATAATAAAGCTTTGGCGTCATAAATGATTCCATCTTTAATGGTGTATTTTACTCCACCCACTTTGATTACTTCATTCTCATCGTTTAATCTGATAGTTCCTGTTCCGTAAAGAACTTTCAAATCCATAAGTGGATTTTCTTCTAATAGAACCATATCCGCCAGTTTACCTGCTTCTATAGTTCCTAATTCTTTAGCAAGTCCAAGAGCTTCTGCTCCATTTAGGGTGGCAGCTCTGACAACTTCTAATGGATGAAATCCTGACTCTCTTAATAATTCTAATTCACGGATATAGGCAAACCCATATAATTGATAAATGAATCCTGAATCTGAACCAGCAGTTACCCTTCCACCTCTATTTTTATATTCATTAATAAAGGTCATCCACAATTGGTAATTCTTTTTCCAATTTACCTCTTGTTCTGTTCCCCAAGCATGCCAATAAGAGCCATGAGAAATGCGGCTGGGTTCATAAAACTTCCAAAGGCTTGGTAAAGTGTAATAATCATGCCACTCAGCCCTCATTGCCCGCATCAAATCTCGATTAGCCTCGTAGATATTGAAAGTGGGGTCAATAGTAAAATCAAGTGCAATTAACTCATCCATAACCTTATTCCAATGATCGGAAAAGGGCGCTGCTGCCTGTTTCCATAATTGGCCAGCAGATTCAAATCGATGCTGTTCATTTTGATAATTGTAGTCCAAAGGATAGTTTTGGACAGTCCTATCATTAAAAAGTGCTTCTGGTAAACCATACCAATGTTCCATACTGGTCATACCGGCTCTTGCTGATTGAAGGACATTCCATCTACTGACATCTAACTGGGCATGATGACAGGTTGAACGCAAGCCTAGTTTTTTATTTTCCCTTATTGCCGCATCCATAACTTCTGGTGAAGCTCCGAAAAATTTAATTCCATCAGCTCCATTTGCTGCATTTTCTCGTACCCATGCTCTAGCTTGATCCGCATTACTAATAGGAGATTTAGAACCCATTCCAAAGGCTGTATAGGCCATTATTCTAGGAGCTGTAATTTTGTTGGATTCACTTAATTTTTTATGCTCCAAAACCCATTCCAATCCATTGCCACAAGAGGGGTCCCTTATGGTTGTAATCCCATGCGCCATCCATAATTTGAAGACGTATTCTGCTGGAGTACCTTGCCCTCTTCCCCCAATATGGCCGTGCATGTCAATAAAGCCCGGTAACAAATACATCCCATCTGCTATTAATTCTTTTCCTCCGTCTTCTATTTGTGGTCTGGATTTTTCCCTGATTGGAACTCCTGGATGTCCTACAACTGCTACTCTTTCTATAATATTTCCTCTGACAACTATATCAACTGGACCTAACGGAGGTGCTCCATTTCCATTTATTAGCGTGACCCCCCTAATGATCAATTGTTCAAAAGGCCCTTCTCCTTGGTTACTAATTGGAGCTTTTTCAATTTGTGCTTGAGTTGAAATAAAAAGCCCGCAAAGAAGAATTGTACAGAGATTAAATTTTTTAAACATAATTTATATTTATTTTAGCCGGGAACCAGTATTCCGGCGATTATTGCAGTCATAAAACAAGCTAAAGTGCCACCAATTAATGATTTAACGCCTAATTCAGTAAGGGTTTTTCGCTGGTTAGGGGCCAAGGCACTAATACCTCCAATTTGTATTCCTATAGAGGCAAAATTTGCAAATCCGCATAAGGCATAAGTTGCAATAATGACAGATTTGTCAGAGATAAGTGTTTTTACTTCCTCTAACGAAGCGTAGGCATAGAATTCATTTAATGTAGTCTTTAATCCCAATAGTTGACCCACCAATAATATATCACTGGATTCTACTCCTAATAACCATGCAAAAGGGGCGAATATAATTCCCAAAATAAACTCTAGATTAAATCCTGAATATTGCTGTTCTGTAATAGTGTTGACCCAATTATTCAAACCAGTTATATCTCCAAAAATTTCCATTAGAATGTAATCCACTAAAGCAACCATCGCAGTAAAGACCAACAACATGGAACCCACATTTACAGCCAACCTAAGTCCATCTGTGGTCCCTTTAGTTAATGCATCTAAAACGTTATTTCCTACTTGACTTTTATCAATAACCAAGTGTTCATTTTTAATTTTATCCGAGTGCTTTTCAGGAAATAAAATTTTGGCGCAAACAATAGCAGCGGGAGCAGATATAATTGATGCCGTTAATAAATGACTAGCAAAGAATTGTTGCTGAATCGGATCAGATCCTCCTAAAAAACCGACGTATGCTGCAAAGACACTACCTGCAATAGTTGCCATTCCTCCTGTCATCAAACACATGATCTCAGATTTAGACATCTTTTCTATAAAAGGCTTAACAACTAGTGGCGCTTCCGTTTGACCAATAAAAATATTAGCAGCTGCTGCCATACTTTCTGCACCTGTTAGGTGCATAGTCCTACTCATTAGCCATCCAAATGCCTTTATAAAAAGTTGAAGTATTCCTAGATAATAGAGTAGGGAAGATAAGGCAGAAAAAAAGAGAATGGTGGGTAATACCTTGAAGGCGAAAACATAACCTATAGTAAAGGCTTTGCCAGATATGCCATCTTTAATCTCTGCAACATCAGGCCAACTTCCTAATACAAATTCAGCTCCTGCTTCTGAAAAATTCAAAATAGTAACAAAAAAACCAGCTATCGCATCAAACCCATCCTTAACTATAGGAACTTTTAAGAGCAATAAAGCCAGAATTAATTGAAGTCCAAGACCAGCACCAACGGTCCTCCAATTAATGTTTTTTCTATCGTTACTCAATAAATAACAACCTCCTACCAGCACCAACATGCCAATAATTCCCCTGAATATGCTTTCAAGAATGAGCATTCGTTCTTTGTATTAAATTGATGAGCAATAAATATAAGTTTATATTTTTACCGCCAATAATTAAATAAGGATGTCAAAAGATTTTATTATTGGAATTTCAGGTGGTAGTGGATCGGGAAAGACTAGTTTTTTAAAAGCTTTGAGAGATACCTTTTCCGAAAAGGAGGTTTGTATTATTTCCCAAGATGATTATTACCATCCAAAGTCATTGCAAGAGATCGATCATAATGGAATCTCTAATTTTGATAGGCCATCTTCAATTGATTTGGAAGCCTTTCACGAGGATTTGAAACGCTTAATTGAAGGCCAAGAGTTTTCCCGAATAGAATACACTTTTAATAACAAAAACCAAAGTCCTGATTATTTGGTATTCAAACCAGCACCGATTATTATTGTAGAAGGGATTTTTGTTTTTCACCATCAACCTATTAAAGATTTATTGGACCTTAAAATTTTCCTTCATGCAAAAGAAAATCTAAAAGTTATTAGAAGAATTAAAAGGGATCGGCAAGAAAGAAATTACCCTTTAGAAGATGTGCTGTATAGATACGAACACCATGTGCTTCCAACTTTTGAGAAATATATTGAACCTTATAAAGATCAAGTCGATTTGGTGATTAATAATAATCAAAGCTTCGATAAGGGATTACTCGTTTTGAAAGGCTTTATTCACCATCACCTTCAGCTTCAAAAAAATTAATCTTTTTGAGTATTGATTTTTTCAATTTCCTTAAGTACTTCTTCAGCCTCAGCACTTTTTATAGCATAGGCCTTTATGTCGCCCTTCCGCTGTAATTGCATAGCCTCCTCTAACAGTTTTTCATATTTTTTTTCTAATTGGGCTGTTGGGTTTTTCTTGAAAAAATTAAACATAATTTGGGATTTAAATGATTTCTGGAAAATGATGGTGCGATAAATCTAAATCATCTAGAAAACTATTTCTAGATTTCTTCATTCTTTGAAAGTTCAAACTAATATCTTCCAAAAAGGTTGTATTAACCTTTTCTTTTATGACGGAAACTGATGCTACCTCTTCTGGTATTTTAAATTTAAATGTTTGTACGTAAGGACCATCTTCTATTTGTAGCAAATACCTTTCCCCCATTTGAAGCACTACTATTTTATAAACTTCGTGCTTAATATCAGCTACCCAACGCATATTTTTTTTTCAATTTTGGTATAACAGCTAAAAGTAATCCAAGCATCATTAAGGTAGCTCCTAACCAAAACAAATTGATTCCCGGAAATACTTTGGCCTCTAATACGATATAGTCGTATCGCAAAGAGTCTGTTGCAATTTCAACAGGAATTCGGGAGATTGGTGGTTCTAGAGCTATACTAAAAGTTGCTGTCTCGGTAGATGGATCAATTTCAATAAACCTGCTGTGAAATCCTATTTTTTCAATTTGAGTTTTTAGAAAATAAGGTTGATTATCTCTTATGAGAAAAACAGGTTCAGTCCAAAAATTTACATTATCATTACGGGTAATCTTTAATTGTCCACCCACGTAAATATCACCTTCTTTAGGTTGTAAATTCGGATGTTGTGGCGAACGATTGAATCCTTCAAACGTAACAGTATAAGTTGCATTAATGGGGTAGCGCTCCCCCTTTTTTAACTTGATTTCTCTGTAAGGAATTCTAGACTCATCGGGAAAAATAATATCCAAAACGTCATCGGGTAACTTAATTTTTGTGTTTAACGGATTAATTTGTACCGGATAGCCATATAGTAATTGACCTCTAATAACTATAACAGGAGTTGCATAATATATTTTATCAGGTGCCTTTATATCATAAATGCCTACCTCTAACCCCAAAGCAATATCTCCTTGCTCTGGTGAATATTCAGGATGAGTAGGCTCTCGATCAATCCCTTTTAAAAAAACTTTAAATTCATTGATCGTTTCCGAACCAGTAGTTTCATTAATCACCGTATCGTAAACGGTAATTTCATTTTCAAACGATAAATACTGAGTTTTGTAGTTTAAATTCGCTTCTTTTTCCTTTTTAAATTCAGCTTCCATTTCTACTTGCGGTAAAGCAGTAATGGAAGAGAATATGTCATATCCAAAATACCTTTTGGTAGAGGGATTATATGCAGCTATTTTGGAAAAGTCTTTCTCATACAAAATATTTGGAGCTAATGTGAATTGCTCTGATGTATCCCCATTTTCCTCTATTTTTATAAAATCTACAAAATAGGTCTTGGTATAAACGTCCAAACTATCCCCTTTGTAGGTGATTTGAAAATCTCTAATATTCACCGGAGTGTCTTCAAATAAAAGAACATTATTTCTCAAAGATGCATCATCACCTTCTATAACCCCTTCCATCAAAAAAGAATTAGAAGTAATGATATTTTCGTTTAATCCTGATGCTAATACTCCAATAATCATTAAGCCAAAACCTATATGCGAGCTTACTGATCCCACAAGTTTAGTATTCCACCTCAAAATTTTTATCCAGTACCAAAAATTACTCGTGACAACGAAAGTAGCAGCGAAAAGTAGCACGGTATATTGCCAAACAAAAGTATCGATCCATAAAAGAATTACCCCTCCTAACAATATAGCTATCACAAGAGAAACTCCCCAATCTATGGATAATTTTCTCCATCGGCTTGTCAAACTATTTTCTCTATATCTTAAGAATTGTGCCAAGCCTGATAAGAAAGCAATAAAAACGGCAATCCAAATTTGATATTTGTTGTAGTGGGGAATTGGATCGGTTATAACCTCTCCAATATAGGCGGGGTTAAAAGCTTGTCTAATTTTATTGTATACCGGTAATGAGGTAGAAGCGGTAATCAAAATAGATGAAAAGAACAAGACCAAGGTCCCAATAAACATCCAGAATTCTCGGGAACTTGTAGGCTCTTCCTTTTCAGGATTTGGAACTTGCTTCCATCTCCAAATCAAAATTCCACCTGGAACAAGAGTGACTAATAATAGAAACAACAATAATTGATTTTCTAATCCCATTTCCGTGAAAGCATGAACGGAAGTATCTCCTAAAACGCCACTTCTGGTTAAAAAAGTAGAATAAACGATTAATATGAAAGTCAGTAAATAAAATGCAAAAGTACTTCTCAAAGATTGTTGAGTTGCTTTTGCAATGAGATTGGTGTGAATTCCTGCTACCAAAATTAACCAGGGTACAAGTGACATATTCTCCACCGGATCCCATGCCCAATATCCACCAAAAGTAAGGGCCTCATAAGCCCAAGCTCCTCCCATTAGAATTCCGATACCTAGAATCCCTCCGCTAAATAGTGCCCAGGGTAAAACAGGAGATAACCAACCATGAAAGTCTTTTTTAATTAGTGCGCCTACGGCAAAAGCAAAAGGCACTACGGTTGAAGAAAATCCTAAAAACAAAGTAGGTGGATGTATGGTCATCCAATAATTTTGTAACAATGGATTTAATCCATTTCCTTTTATTAGAGCCAAATAATCAGCATTGTTAAATATGGGAGCATTCATAGTATCCCTTAATAACAACAAGGGATTGCTTCCCAATTTATAAGGGTTATCCCCAAATCCAATGTACACTCCTAATATCATGGAGTTGAGGAGTACCTGAACAGTTGCTATGGTTCCTAAAACAGGTCCTTCCCATTTTCCTGATTTGAAAATCAAAATAATACCCAACACTATATTCCAAAACATCCAGAGAAGAAAGCTACCTTCCTGACCCTCCCAAAATGCTGAGGCAATGTATTTGAGTGGCAGCTCATCTGAAACGTGTGCCCAAACGTATTGATATTCGTAATATCTGTTAATCATGATGAAAAACATCACCACGATAACTGATAAAATGCTGATACTATGTATGCCAAATCCAACTTTACCCATAGTAAGCCACCTTCTATCAGAAGAAGAAGAGGTAGATGAAAAATAGGAAATGGCAGAAAATAAGGCAGATACAAAACCTAATGTGATGGCTAGCTGCCCGATAATTCCTGGAGTTAAATGTTCTCCAACGTATTGTATGGGTTCCATGTATTAAATTTCCTTCTCACCACTTTTAATGTAAATCTCCTCGTCTTTATACTTAGAAGGGCATTTCATAAGCATATCTGTGGCTACAAAAATTTCACCTTCCATCTGTCCTGTAAGAACAATTTGCTCAGATAATTCAAAATCTTGTGGTTTGGCTGCCAATAATACGACCTTTCTTTCTTCCCCATTCATATCTTTTATATAGAAACTAAAGTAATTAGGATCAACTTCAGGCCGATATTCCATCGCTTTGTCTTTGGCTAATTCTCCCGCAATTTTTACTCTTTGTTGGGAGTTTTCCGCCTCTTGAAAGCTAGCATACGTGCTCATATCTCCTGCAGCATTCGTTAAAAGGACTACCGCAACTACAATCATAGTAATGCCGATAATGTGTATTTTTTTCATTCGTTGAGTTTCTTTTTACTTTGCAAAAGTAATAACCAAAACTTTGGCAAAGGGGTTTATCCTACAACTATTTATTCTATGCAAACAAATGATATTATTCATATAGAAGGAGGTAATTTTTATCAGAATCAAACCAGGATTTTGTCTGCAGTCCATTTTCGATTACAGCAAGGGGCATTTGTTTACCTAATCGGAAAAACAGGCAGCGGTAAATCTACATTTCTAAAAACCCTTTATGCGGCTTTACCTTTTACCGAAGGTGAAGGTAGGGTGGCAGGTTTTGATTTGGCCAAAATCCATCGCAATAATGTTCATCTGTTGCGTAGGTCCCTTGGAATTATTTTTCAAGATTTTAACTTACTGAAAGACAGATCGGTTTTTGAAAATTTGCATTTCGTGTTAAAATCAACCGGTTGGATGGATAAGAAGAAAATACAGCTTAGAATTGCTGAAGTATTAGAGGATGTAGGGTTGAGTGGGATGGCTAATAAAATGCCTAATACATTATCTGGAGGAGAAAAGCAAAGGGTGGTTATTGCTAGAGCCATTATTAATTCACCTCAAATTATTTT
The DNA here is from genome assembly GCA_937926355.1 of uncultured Saprospirales bacterium. GTDB lineage: Bacteria > Bacteroidota > Bacteroidia > Chitinophagales > Saprospiraceae > CALAZP01. Next base: position 3,729 of record CALAZP010000149.1, on the reverse strand, counting down.
AGCTGATGAACCTACGGGAAATCTAGATCCTGATACAGCTTTAGAAATTCTCGACTTGCTCATTCGCTTGAATCAACAAAAAAATTCAGCAGTCATTTTGGCGACACATAATTTAGGATTGATAGATCAATTTCCTAAAAATATATTTGAATGCACCAACGGGCTCATAGTTCAACGATAAAATTCATCAGGAATTAATATCAAACCCTAAGTATTTTGTTCAATTAGTGTTATTTTTAGTAAGAAGATGTACTTAAAGTAGTCTAATGAGCTGGAAAACGTATAGCGGTAGTCCAATAAATTCTCCTTTAGAAAAGGCAGTAGAAGAGACTTTGGTTAAAGAAATGGCTAAGGGCAATGAAATGAAAATCTGCATAGGTACAGATTCCCAAGTGAAAAGCCGAGTAACGGAGTTTGCCACCGTGATTGTGTTTGTTCGAAAAAAAAGTGGGGGTTTTATGTTTGTAAACAAGTTTAAGGAAATTAGAAAAATGGGGTTAAAAGAGCGGATGATTTTAGAGGTTAGCAAGTCTGTGGAGACTGCTTACTCTTTAAGTAAGGTTATAGACAAATACCAGATTGAATTGGAAATTCACGCCGATATTAATACCGACCCTAATTTTCCTTCTTATCAAGCTTTGAAAGAAACTATGGGCTATATCATGGGAATGGGATACACCTTCAAGGCCAAACCCTATGCGTTTGCCAGTTCCCAATGTGCTGATAAATTGGTTTGATTTAGTATCATTGCACTCAATTTTTAATCAATGATACAGGTTTTTGTAACAGGTGGAACGTTTGACAAACAATACAATTATTTGAAAGGCACCTTGTTTTTTAAGGAAACTCATATTCCCTCCATGTTAGAAAAGGGTAGGGCGTCTCTGGATATCGATGTTAAAACCCTAATGATGGTGGATAGTTTGGAGATGAATGATGCTGATCGAATGGTTATTGGGCATAATTGTACCCACTGTGCTGCCAATCAAATTGTAATCACTCATGGTACAGATGGAATGGTTAAAACAGCAACCTATTTGGCGTCATTACCGGACTTTAAAAAAACCATCGTATTGACTGGTGCTATGATCCCCTATGCTTTTGGAACTTCTTCAGATGGTTTCTTTAATTTAGGAAGTGCCTTAGCATTCGTTCAAATGTTGCCTCCTGGAATTTATATCGTTATGAATGGTAGATTTTTTGAATGGGATAAGGTGGAAAAAAATCTTAAAACAGGTTATTTTGAAGAGAATTAAAAGACTTTATCATTTTTAGGCAATGATTAGTCGATTATAAGAGTTAACTAAAACGACAATTTTATATTTTTAAATAAATAAATATTTGGTTGATGCCTTCCATTTTACAAGAAATTTTTTCCACTGATCCTCATTTAGACTCCAGGAGTATTGCTTTCTTGATAAAGGCATTGGAAAAAGCTAATACACCAGGTTTCGATTATTTAGAATTTAAAGAAGCACTTGCCGCACAATCTAAATTGGGGATAGATGATGCAACCGCTTTCAAATCTACTTTTGCGACTGCTTCAACTATTGGATTGGATAAAACTAAACTAATAGCTTCTACCAAACACTATATAAATGTTCTAAAGGAACAAAAAAAATTATTTGACCAAGCTGTTGAAAAAAGATTAGAAGAAAAAGTTAACCTCAAAGAGAAAGACAATCAAGATTTGAACGACAAAGTAAAGGCGCTTCAAAATAAGTTAACGGAAATCAATTTACAACTCACCAAGCTTAACAACCAAATTGCAGAAAACAGTCAAGGAATAGAAAGTGAAAGGTTAAAAATCGAAGAAACCAAAAATGATTTTGAAAAAGCACTAAATGGTATTCTTGAACAAATTGAAGTGGATCTTACAAAAATTGAAAATTGGTTAAAATAAATCTATTATAATGTCCGATAATATTTCATTTGACCCCGGTAATAATTCGTCTAAATCTTTTTGGAAGAAACCCGAAGGAATTACTGGATTACTTTTTTTATTAGCAATGATTGCTGGAGGTGGATTTTTACTAGTTACCGCTTTGCCTATTTTAGTAGCATTAACTCAGAACGTTCTCTACCTTTCTTTGATGTTGTTGGCAGTTGCTGCTATTGGTTACGTAGTTTTTGATCCTAAAATGCGAAACCTAGTATGGTACATGTACAAAAGTGTCATGCGCAGAATTACTAGTTTTTTTGTCACTATTGATCCCATCGGAATTCTCAAAAATTATGTAGATGATCTTCAGAAAAATTTGGGAAAAATGCGCACGCAAATTGGAGCCATTAGAGGTCAGAGCAGAAAACTTGAATCACTGATAAAAAAGAATCGAGAAGAAATAGAACAACAAATGCAATTGGCTAAAGCTGCTAAAGAGAAAGGTATGGAAAGACAGTTATTGCTATCTAGTCGAAAAGCAGCACGTTTGAAAGATTCAAATGAAAAATATGCGTCCCTATTAAAAAGAATGGATGTTTTATATCGAATTTTAAATAAAATGCACCAAAACTCTGAAATTTTATTGGAAGATACCAAGGATCAAGTTGCATTAAAAGAACAGGAGAGAAAAGCTATAAGAACCTCTCATTCCGCTATGAAATCTGCTATGAGTGTTATAAGTGGTGATCCCGATCAAAGGGCTATGTTTGACGCTGCAATGGAAGCAGTAGCAGATGATGTTGCTAATAAACTAGGAGAAATGGAGCGGTTTATGGAAATGTCTTCTGACTTCATGAATTCTATTGATTTACAAAAGGGAATTTTTGAAGAAGAAGGGATGAAAATGCTTGAAAAATGGGAAAAGGAAAGTTCGTTGCTCCTTCTAAAAAAGGAGAATAATATTAATTCGGATGAAGGATTAGATTTAAAGGTATTAGATGAAGAAAAAAGCCAAAAATCGAATCCCGATAATCTGGACGAGTTATTCAACTAAAATACATTTTGTTTTTTAATATGCATTAAAAAAAATTATAATACAAAAAGTTAAAATAATATTTAGATTTATTAGTTTTAGGGAAATTTTTAACCGATTTAGTCAGAACTTAGGTTCTGTCCTCAACAAAAAGATTGATGAAACCCAAATTCTATCTCATCCCAGCAACTATTGTTTGCTTAACATTAGCAAACCCTCTCTTCTCACAAGATTCAAATACAATAACTTCCGTCGAAACGATCGAAAGCCCTGCAGATAGTGTGGAAGAAAATAAAAAAAGTAACCTGCTGACTACAACTTATAATGGTTTAGGCTTAAGATTACTTTTTCTTAACCATGGTATTCTTAACAATAATTCAACGCTCAAATGGACCAATGGCATTGCCATTGAATATACTCGTTCATTTGGTAATTTCTTCAATATTGCCATTCCTTTAAGATATGGGGTAATCAATGTAGAAGATGATATCAATAACCGCAAAATAGCTGGTATAGATCTATTAGGTCAAGTCCAGTATGAGTTGGAAAACCTTAAAATTATCCCTTATGCTTTCGTTGGTGGGGGGCTAGTTTACGAAGAAAAATTAAATTTGAATTATCAAATTCCAGCTGGCTTAGGACTTAAATACAAGATAGCAGAAAATGGATTCATTAATATTCAAGCTGAGTATCGAAATTCTTTTGAAGATAACAGAAATAATCTACAAGGCGGGGTAGGATTTAGTTTTAGATTCAAGGCGGGGGTCAAAGACTCGGATAATGATGGGATTCCCGATGAAATGGACAATTGTCC
>CALAZP010000148.1 GCA_937926355.1 uncultured Saprospirales bacterium | reverse complement strand
GTTGGAACCAATAAATCTAGATAATCGAAATCTACGGCTTCAACTGTAGCCCCTTCAGACTTTATTTTTTCTAAGAAACCAATAAAATTTTTCTTTACGAAAGGATCTAATCTAGGATGGTTGATAATGGAATTAAAGTAAGCGATTTTTGGCATTTTAGCCAAAGGACTTATTTTTCCATAGGATTCTGGTGAGGATGGAATGGCCGTACTATCAAATTCATCAGGTCCAGACATAATTTCAAGTAAAAGGGCAGCATCTTCTACATGGTGGGTAAGGGTTCCAATTTGATCAAAAGACGAGCCGTAAGCAATCAAGCCATGTCTTGAAATTCTGCCATAAGAGGGTTTAAAACCCGTAATGCCACAAAAAGAGGCTGGTTGGCGAACAGAGCCTCCAGTGTCAGATCCCAAAGATGCGAAACAGGTATTCATTTGAACTGAAACTGCCGAGCCTCCTGAAGACCCTCCTGCAACTCTATTAGTACCTATACCATTAATTACAGGTCCATGCCATGGATTTTCATTGGCTGATCCCATAGCAAATTCATCGCAGTTTACCCTTCCAATAATCAGCGCATCTTCTGCTAATAGTTTTTCTACGGCAGTTGCGGAAAACAAACTTTGAAAACCATCTAATATTTTTGACCCGGCTGTGACTTGGTGGTTTTTATAACAAATGACGTCTTTAAGGGAAATGACCATTCCAAACAATCTGCCAATGGACTGAGGTGCTTGAGCAAGCTTGTCTTCCAGCTGTTTGGCTTTTTCTAGAATTTCCTCTTGGTAAACTTCTAGATAAATATTCTGGTGACGAGTTTCCTCAATTCTATTAAGGTAAGATTGCACCAGATTGGAGAGTGAAACTTCTCCATTAATTAATTTAGATCTTAAGATATGATAGGGAACCTGGTTCATGAGAATTGATCTATTAGGTCTGAAAGTTTAAGTTTAGCTTGGGAACCATCATCCATATTTTTGAGGGTATAAAGTTGAGTCGCTAATTCTTCACTTCCTAGAATCAAACAGTAGGGAATAGCCCTATCTGAGGCAAATTTTAATTGCTTTTTTAATTTGGCTGCGTCTGGATACAAATCACAATGAATTCCTTTTTCCCGAAGGATATGGGCAATATAGAACGCTTCTCCTAATCCTTTTTGATCGAGGGAGCAAATTAGGAGTTGAAGACTAGAGGCAGTAGAAGGGGGAAAGCCATCAATGGCCTCTAAAACATCATAAATTCGCTCAGCACCAAAAGATATCCCTACGCCTGAAACTCCGGAAAGACCAAAAATGCCAGTAAGATTATCATATCTGCCACCACCTCCTAATGATCCCATTTGAATGGAGTTAATTACTTGAGTATCTATTGCTACCTCAAAAATACAGCCGGTATAATAACTAAGCCCTCTGGCTAGGGTAAGATCAAATCTTATTTGTTGGTGTAGGGAAGTCCGCTTTAAATATTCGAAAACCGTTTTTATGGTGAGTAACCCTTCTTGGGCCGCTGAACTATCGCCCAACAGATGTTCTACATTTTCCAAATTGGGTTGGGATAATAGTTCGCTTATCCATTCAATATGAGGTGTAGCCAAACCTGCCATTCGCAATTGCTCTTTAACCCCAGACAATCCAATTTTATCCATTTTATCAATAGCAACGGTAATGGCTTGGAATTGATCTTCGATACCCAATTTTTCAGCTATGCCAAATAAAATTTGTCGATGGTTTATTTTTATAGTAACAGGTATATTTAGCCGATGAAAAACCTCGTCGTAAATCTGAACCAACTCGGCTTCGTAAACTAGGGAATTGGAGCCTACAACATCAGCATCACACTGATAAAATTCTTGATATCTACCTTTTTGTGGTCTATCTGCGCGCCAAACGGGTTGAATTTGAAATCTTTTAAAAGGAAATTGAATTTCATTTTGGTGCATGACTACAAATCTCGCAAAGGGCACGGTTAGGTCATATCTCAACCCTCTTTTAGAAATATTAGGCAATACTTTTGAACTGTCTTTATCTTCTAATAAGGAAGGTTCCACTTTGGAAAGGAAATCTCCATTATTGAGAACTTTAAATAAGAGCTGGTCTCCCTCCGCTCCATATTTTCCTGTAAGGGTATCTAAAGATTCCATTGCAGGAGTCTCAATCCTTGCAAATCCATATTTGGTGAAAACCGTTTCTATGGTAGTGAAGATAAAATTCCTTTTTCTGACTTGCTCTGGACCGAAATCTCTGGTTCCTTTAGGAATAGATGGTTTCATTCAAAGGGGGTTTATGCTGATACAAATTGGCTGAGAAAGCGAATATCGTTTTCGAAAAACAGACGAATGTCATTGATTCCATGGAGCATCATTGCTTGTCGTTCTATTCCCATTCCAAAGGCATAACCAGTGTACTTTTGACTATCTATCCCACAATTTTCTAAAACTGCCGGGTCCACCATTCCGCATCCAAGCACTTCCACCCATCCGGAATATTTGCATATGTTACATCCTTCTGCGTTACAAATAAAACAAGAGACGTCCATTTCTGCACTTGGTTCTGTGAAAGGGAAAAAAGAAGGACGCAATCTAATTTGGGTATTAGCGCCGTACATTTCCTTAGCAAAGTAAAGTAGGGTTTGTTTGAGATCCGCAAAAGAGACTTTTTCATCGATATACAGGCCTTCTACTTGATGAAATTGGGCATGAGATCGAGCAGAAATGGTTTCATTCCTATAGACTCTTCCGGGGGCAATGATTCTTATTGGAGGTTGATGTTGCTCCATTACCCTGGCCTGGACAGAAGAGGTATGAGTTCTTAATAAAAATTGATTGCTATCCTTTAGATAGTAAGTGTCTTGCATATCCCTTGCAGGATGGTCTTCGGGCGTGTTCATAGCTGTAAAGTTGTGCCAATCGTCCTCAATTTCTCTATCTTCTGCTACTGAAAATCCTATCCCTTCAAATATTTTAATGATTTTATTCAAGGTTATTGAGAGGGGATGTCTAGCGCCCATATTTAAGGGGAAACCTGGAGCGGTTAAATCAATATCTTCATGACTTTTAGCAGTAGAATGTGCCTTCAAACTATTTTGGTGGGAGGAATATTTTTGTTCTGCAGCATTTTTAATTGCATTGACCAATTGACCAAATTCTTTTTTTCTTTCATTTGGGATTTCCCTTATACTCGCTGAAATGGGTTTTAAGACATTTTTGGAACCCAGGAAGCGAATTCTAAATTCTTCCAATAAATTTTGATCTGCAATGTTGAATGCTTCAATTTCTTTTTGGATTTGTTGCAGTTGCTCAAATGGGTTTAATGACATGGTGATTATGAATTTTTCGCAAGGTACGCATTAATAGGTTTTATGTATTTTAGGGGAAGCAGAAATAGTAAAATGAAGGAAAAAATATACCAAGCCTTTCTTGCATTAATGGTAATTGGTTTGGTTTTCTCTCCTTTTTTGACCAGTGTGGGTATGATTGGGTTGTTTGTCTTGGCTGCTTTTTATTGGCAAGAATTCCAAAAGGTGCACACTTTTGGTTTGTGGTTTATCTTATTGTTTTTCAATATGTTAGTTTTGGTGGGTTCAGATCCTGATATTCCTTATTGGTTCAATAGACTGAGGATTCATTTGCCGTTTTTATTGTTACCTATTACTTTTTTGTTTTTACCTGTATTAAGCGATAAGCAACATCTTAATTTTCACCTTTTTTTTGCCTTTGTTCTTTTAATCGGCTGTATCCAGTCTATGACTTTATATTATGGAGGGTTAGACAGCTATCAAGAGCGTTTGAAAATGGGGCAATCGATACCTGTTCCCTCGAGATCTCACATAAGATTTAGTATGATGTTGGTTTACACCCTATTGAATTTAATTTGGATTTGGTGGAAAAGGCCACACTTGTTGGATAAACGGTGGAAGAGGACGGCGGTAATAATATTCACTGGTTTTCTTCTCATTAGTATCCATTGGTTATCTGTTCGAAGTGGTTTATTGATTTTGTACAGTATAGTAAGCTTCTTTTTAATTCGTCATATTTGGGTGACCAAATCGTGGAGATTAGGTTTTTGGGGGTTGCTTATTATTACAGGCATGCCTGTTTTTTCTTTTTTTTGTCTTCCTAGTTTCAAAGTCAAGGTGGGGTACACTTTATATGAGTTTAAAATGGTTCTAGAAGGCCATAGTCAGGGTTATTCTAATGGGGATAGGATTGCCTCGATTATTGATGGTTGGCGCTTATTCGAGAAAAATCCAATTTGGGGTATTGGTACGGGAAGTTTAAGAGTTGAGATGAAGGAAATGGCTAGTAAAGCATATTCCTCTGATTTGGATGTTTTGATTCCTCACAATCAATGGGTTATTGAGATAGCACAGGGTGGAGTGGTAGGGTTGAGTATATTTATGGTTGGATTTTTAATGCCTTTTCTGAGTAGAAATAAAAAAGTTTACTATTCTTTTTACCTAGTATATGGAGTAGTGGGGATTTCTATGATATTCGAGCCAACTCTTGAAACTGCAGAAGGAATTGGATTGTTTTTATTAGGTATACTTATATCTAGAAAAAAATAAACTAAATGCCTTATGATATTTCCCATAGGTGATGACAATATAAAAGGGGGTCATTTCCCTTTTTTTAGCTATGCATTCATCGTGGTTAATGTATTGGTTTTTTACTATCAGTTTACGCTTTCTGAGCAAGACATGCTTGTTTTCCTGGATACTTGGGGTGCTATTCCATCGGATTTGGTATTGGGATTGAATTGGAGTTCTGTATTGACAAGTATGTTTTTACACGGGGGTATATTGCATTTGATAGGCAACATGCTATTTCTTTGGATTTTTGCAGATAATATTGAAGCGACCATTGGCAGTAGAAGATTTTTATTTTTTTATTTAGCGGGTGGCATTGCAGCATTTATGGTCCATTTTTTCTTTAATATGGAAAGTACGATTCCTACTGTTGGTGCGAGTGGGGCAATATCTGCGGTCATGGGAGCTTATCTGATTATGTTTCCTACCTCAAGAGTGAAAATGTTTTTTTTCTTTTTCACCTTTAGAATTTCAGCCTTTGTTTTTTTGATTGTTTGGTTCATCCAACAATGGTTAGAAAATCAAAATGATTTATCCAATATCGCTTATTGGGCTCATATTGGTGGTTTTGCGGTTGGTGTTTTTTCTGGAATTTACTTTAAAAATAAATTTCCGAACGCTGAACGAAATTTAGAAAATCACCTTTTAAAGGAGGTTGATGAATTTGTGTAATTAAATTGAAAATTATGCCTGGACCCAGTAAAGTATTATTAATCGAAGATGAACCTTCTATTTCTGGTTTCATAAAAAGGGGTTTGGAGGATATTGGGTGTGAAGTAATGCAAGCATTTGATGGTGAATTGGGATTGAAGTTGGCTAAGAAAAACAGGCACGATATCATTATTTTAGATGTGGTCTTACCAGTAATGAATGGTTTAAAAGTTTGTGAGATCATACGAAAGGAATTGGATATAAAAACTCCGATAATTATGCTTACCGCTTTAGACGATACAGAAGATATTGTTACTGGGTTGGATGCTGGTGCAGATGATTATTTGGCAAAGCCTTTCCAATTTAAAGAGTTATTAGCCAGAATGAGAGCGCTGCTTCGAAGACCAGGTATAGATGTGGTTACTAGCCGAGTGTTAGAGGTAGAAGATCTGGTTATAGACTTGGATAAGACATCCGTGCATCGCAAAGGCACTGAAATAAAATTAACACCCAAAGAGTTCTTTTTACTAAAGTATTTGATTCTCAATAAAAATAAGGTCCTCAGCAGATCTCAAATTTTAGAAAAAGTTTGGGAAATTCAATTTGATTTGGGTACAAACGTCGTAGATGTGTACATTAATTATTTGAGAAAAAAGATTGATAAATCTTTTGGCAAACCACTTATTCAGACTGTGGTAGGCATGGGCTATATGTTAAAGGTAAGGGAATGAAAATAAGAAATAGGCTATCCTGGCTGGTTTCTTTAACGGCGGCTGGTATTTTCTTCTTATATGGCTGGAGTATTTACGAGTTAGACAGCAAGTTTTATTACGAGGAGTTCTATAAACGATTGGAGGAGCGGTTGATTATGGTAGAAACCGAATATAAAACCAATCCACACGAATTTGAAAATAACGATTGGAATGACCCACTTGATGCCTATTTTGAGGATAAGGAATTAGCGGTGGTATTAGACGATGATGGCAAGCAATTATTAAAAGAGATTTTGCCTGACGAATGGAAACTTCCCCTGACTCAAAAGGAATCATTTCGGTTTGAGGTAGACCAAAATCAAGGAGTTGGAAAAATAATTTCAGATAAGGGTGATCGAGTAGCCTTATTGGTATTGGCTTCGGATAAGGATGGTAATGACAAGTTAATATTCTTAAAAAGAAGCTTGTTTGTTGAAGGAATCATTGCCGTATTTTTTTTGGCTTTGGTAATGCGTTTTGAGATCAGCAGGTTGTTAATGCCTTTAGAAAATAAAATTAAAAGAGCTAGTATAATCAGTGCTGATCGGCTTAATTTAAGACTGCAGGTCAATAACCCAGAGGATGAAATAGGAGAAGTCGCATTAGCTTTTAATAAAATGTTAGATAGGTTGGAAACAGCCTTTGAAGCTCAAAAGCAATTTGTGCGCAACGCCAGTCATGAAATTAAAAATCCTTTAACAGCTATAAAAGGTGAAATTGAAATTTTACTTCAAAAAGAAAGAAGTATTACAGAATATAAAAAAGCATTGACTATTATTTCTGCTGAAGCGGATAGGCTAGAGGTGCTTACGCGTCAACTTTTAGATTTGGAAAAGGTGAATGCTATGGATGAAATTAATAATCCTGAAGTCTTTTCCTTAGAGCAAATTATTTTGGAAGTAGCAGAAAAATTTCCTCCTCAATTAGTCAAGTTGTCATTGGCAGAAATGGAACAATCCTGTTCTGTGAAAGGTAGATCAAATCTACTTCTCTTGGGACTATCTAATTTAGTAGAAAACGGGTTAAAATATTCTAATAATCTTCAAGTTGAAATTAGATTTCATAGAAGTCATCAGCAAGGTATTATAACTATAATAGACCAGGGCTTTGGTATTCCGGATCAGGACCTAAAAAAAATTTTTCAACCCTTATATAGAGCTTCTAATGCCCTTTCCAAACAAGGGCATGGAGTTGGTCTTTCATTGGCGAAAAGGATTATTGAATTACATGGAGGAACCATTAATTTAGATACAAAAGAGGGAAAGGGGACGAAGGTTACGGTAACCCTTCCATGTTTAGAATTCTAATCTTATTTTAATTTATTTCTAATCTGTTTTTAACACTTAAAATGCAACTTTGATTGATAAATTGTATACCATGAAATTTAGTGTTAATATGCTATCTCATTTGAAAAGTGATTTACCTGCCAGTGTGGTTGTTTTCTTAGTTGCTACGCCACTATGTCTTGGTATTGCTTTAGCTTCAGGTGCTCCTTTATTTTCCGGTATTATTGCAGGTATAGTAGGTGGAATAGTAGTTGGTGCAATCAGTGGATCAAGTCTTGGGGTTAGTGGGCCTGCTGCAGGTCTTGCGGTAATTGTATTAAATGCAATTGCTACATTGGGTGAATGGGAAGTATTTTTGATGGCCGTAGTTCTTTCAGGGGTTATTCAGCTGATATTAGGATTCTTGAAAGCGGGAATAATAGGATATTATTTTCCTTCTTCGGTCATAAAAGGCATGTTGTCCGGAATTGGTATTATTATCATCCTCAAACAAATTCCTCATGCTTTAGGGTATGATTCAATGCCAGAAGAAGCGATGGCATTTCAACAAGCCGATAGCCACAATACTTTTTCAGAATTATTTAATGTCCTTGATTTTGTCCATCCTGGAGCAATTTTAGTTACGCTATTTGCTTTGGGAATATTAATTCTTTGGGACCAACCATTCATGAAGAAACATAAAATATTTCAATTAGTGCAAGGACCACTAGTTGCAGTTGTTTCGGGGATTTTATTAAATATCTTATTTAAAGCTTTTTCGCCAGGATTGACTATTGATGAAAGTCATTTGGTACAAATTCCTGAAGCGGATGGTTTTGCTGGTTTCTTGGGATTGTTTACCCTACCTAATTTTTCAGCTGTTAGTAATCCTGTAGTTTATACTACTGCATTTACCATAGCCATAGTAGCTAGTTTAGAAACCCTATTATGTGTAGAAGCTACTGACAAGTTAGATCCTATGAAAAGGATTACTCCAACTAATTTGGAATTAAAAGCACAAGGTATAGGAAATATTATTTCAGGATTTATAGGAGGACTACCCATTACTCAGGTAATTGTGAGGAGTTCAGCTAATATTCAGTCTGGAGGTAAATCAAAAATGTCAGCTATTTTGCACGGGTTCCTTTTATTATTTGCGGCCATGATGATACCAGGAATATTAAATATGATTCCTCTTGCCACATTAGCCGCAATCTTGTTTGTCGTAGGTTACAAATTAGCCAAACCTGTTCTCTTCAAACAAATGTACAGGTTAGGATGGGTCCAATTTATTCCTTTTATGGTAACGATCCTAGGTATAGTTTTTACAGACTTATTGGTGGGAATTGCTATGGGGATGGGGGTAGCTATTTTTTATATCCTTCGACAAAACTTCAGGAATCCCTATTTCGTACCAGAGGATATTGAACAGCACCCTGAGGATATTATTACCATTAATTTGTCTGAAGATGTTTCTTTTTTGAACAGGGCGAGCATTATGAAAACGCTCAATGAGATTCCACCACATACTCAGGTGATTATAGATGCCTCGAAAACAACTAGTATTGATCATGATGTGTATGAAATTATCCGTGATTTTGAATCTACTGCTGAAAACAACCAAATCAATATCAAAATGATTGGGTTAAAGAGAAACGAAAAAGGAAGCCAGGCCTTGGTTCAGGTTAATGATGCAGAGAAGAAAATCCAACGAATAATCAAAAAGAAAAAGACACAAATAGAGATGGAACCAGTACAGTTGAATTAATTCTTTTTGAAAACCAACAACAATCAAATGATGAAGATATTTACTAAAATCAAACAGGTGGTTGGTAAAGGTAATCAACCTGTAACGAGTAAGGATAAAAATGGAAGCCGTCCCAAAGAGCAGCGGGATTTATATAATGCGGAGTTAATGCCAAGTGGCTTTTTTGATACGTACCAAAAAATATTATTTAGACCCAGAAAGGCCATTGAAGAGATGAAAAACGAATAAAATATATTCATCCACTCTTGATTAATATCTAAAAATATTTTAGACTTGAACACAGCAAATGGACTATCGGTACCTAAAATAACTTTTTATGAGGTATGGGGTAGTTTTCTTCCTATTGGTTCAATTCAGTTCAATCGCTTTTAATCAAGAAATAGATTCCATCTACGGTAATTGGTGGGTCAAAGATCAAGCCTATCGGGTTTTTAAGGTTGAAGCAGGAAGTACTTATCAGGTCAAGGGTATTGGATATTATGATTTTTGGCATAACGGAAATGTTATTCAGGTAATTCAAAATGGTCAAGATAAGCACATTTTACCTATCCCAGCATCAACAAAGAATAACCTGGTTTACGCTTCACAAGTTCAGCATCATAGCCAAGGGATAAAATTAGATCGTTCAGAAATTTCCAAAGATTCTTTCATTGAGGTATCTGAATTCACAGTAGAGAAGTATTTTAGCTACCAAGAATATTATTGTAAAGCAACCATTGGCCATGAGCAATTATTGAGAAAAAGTCCCATTTCAAAGAATGAATCGTGGGGGAAGAAACCTACGTATCACGATCAGATATCATTAGAAATTTCTGATGATACTTTAGTCGAAGATATTGATTTAAGGATTAGAAATTTGGGATATGTCAATGATTTGGAAGTTTATTTGGACGACCAACTCATCATAACACACAACCATACCTTGCCATATGAGGAGATTGGGGTTAAAATAAATAGGAATAAAGGGTTAAGTAATTTTTCTAAAATTGATGTAAAATCAAAAAACGGACCTCAGCATAAATTTTCTGTGGTTGGCCTAAAAATTATTGGAATAGTCTATGAGTTGCCCAGGGGTTCTTTCAAACTAAATTTAAATGAAAATCGATTATTCTTACCCTGCGATTCAAACGAATCAGAATTAAAAATAATAAATAGGGAAGACAAGTTGTATTATATGCCTCAAGCTGGAATGAATGGTTGGGGTTTTTATTTAAGTAACTATAAAAAAGATAAAATTCTTACGACTTTATCTCCGCCTATTACACAGGTTGATTTAGACACTGTTAAAGAAATTACTTTTAGAGAGGAGCCATTAAATAAGGTTGAAAATTTAATTGTAGTAGCTGATGAAATTTTAAACGACCTAGAAGCTAGGAAAAAATTAGAGGATTATATAGCATTTAGAGGCAGAACGGTTGGCGGTAATTATTCTATTAATTGGGTGAATTATGAAGCTATTTATCAACAATATGGATATGGTGCAAAAAACTCTTATTTAGGCCTTTTCAATTATTTTAGAAAATTGAAGTCTATTGGCTTAATGCCAAAGGTAGTTTGGTTGATTGGCAAGGGTTATGGGCAAGATTATAAAGACGAAATAGACCATTTAATTCCCTCTTATGGATTTCCTGCTTCCGATTTCCTCTTAGTGAATGACCAGAATGATACTAGTTATGCTATGGTAGCTAGATTAGCAGTAGACAATGGTAAATCACTGAAAGATTACCTTGATAAAGTTATGAATTATGAACTTATAGAGGAATATGACGCACCGAATTGGAAAAAGGAAGTTTTACATATTGCCGGTGGTAAAAATAAGGCGGAGTTAAATACAAATAAAGAAATTCTAAGCAATGCATGGCATTCAGAATTAACCCAAAAATTGGGAATGAGATTAACAGCGCTCCACAAACCAATTCTTGAGAGGAATCCAAGCAATTTTTACGAAGAATTTCTCAATAGACTAAATAAAGGATTGGGGATAAGGGTTTTTTTGGGTCACGGAGGAGTAACGTCCACTGAAATTGGGTTGGACAATCCCAATTTATTATCCTCAGTAAGAAGGTATCCATTGATGATGGATTTGGGGTGTCAAACAGGAGATATTTTTACTCGTAAAAAAAGTTTAAGCGAACAATTTACTCTTACTTCAGAGGGAGGAGCCATAGGTTATATTGGATCCTCAGGGTATGGATATTCAAGTAGTTTTAGTTCTTACCTATCTCAATTTTACTTGGAGCTTTCTAAAAATAAAGAGGATCAATCTATAGGGAACATCTTTTTTAAGGCCATTAGAAAGCTTCAAGAAAGTAATTTTTATGGAGCTCAAATATTAGGGTATCAATTAAATTTTCATGGAGATCCTTTCCTTAGTTTATTTAATACTGCAAGACCTGATTACAGATTCTCTGAAATATCATCAAGCATAGAACCTTTGAAAAGCCAACTACTTATTGAGGGGAAAATTATTAATACTGGAAGATTACAATCAGATACTATTGAAATCATTATTCAAGTGGGGGATGTAGAGCTGAAAAGGGATACTGCATACATTTCAAATGAAACCACCACATTCCAGGCACATTTATCGCTATCAACAGGATATGATTTTAACGATCAACAATTATCAATTAATTGTAGACAGATACCAAGTGACAATCAACTCTTAGAGGAAGATACTTTTAATAATATATATCTAGAGGAAACAAGTGGGATAAATGGCTTTATAGATTTAAAATATCCATTCGATCATTCTATTGTAAGCCCTGATAATTTTTTAGGAATGATTTTCCAAGCAAATTACCCAGGAGAATTTTGGATTGAGTTAGATACAACCCATCAATTTTTACATCCTAAAAGATTTTTTAAATCTGTCAAAGAGGCACCAAAACTTTTAGAAATTAAGTTGGAAGGAAACCAATTAATCAATAATCAACGCTATTATTGGAGGGTCAATAAGAATATCGCTAAAACATTTTTTTATTCTGAAGACAAAAAGGGCATCTTTTTTTTCAATCAACCCGATCAATTGAAGCGTTTACCTGCTCACCAAAAATTTGAAGGGTTTTCTGTATTGCTTCAAGCAGTAGTAAGAACAGAAGAAAATCAATTAAGATCAAAATTATATAGAGATGGCTTAAGATTGGTTAATTCGGGAGTACCTGTTGCATTTTATGTGGTGGTTATGGAACCCACAACAGGTCGTTTGATACACAACAAAAAATTCGAAGCCAATGCAAACAATCATCAAGTTGCAGAATTAATAAATTTTTTGAAAGATGAAGTAAAAAAGGACTATTTGGTATCCTTATTTACTTTTCATCATAAGGGCCAAAGTTTTAAAAATGCGCCGACTGGTAAGGGTGATAATCATTTAATAAGATTAGGTGAAACTTTGAAGAAGGAGGGCGCTAGATCTATTGATGTTTTTGTAGAACAAAAGAATATTCCCTATCTATTAATATTTCAGAAAGGAAAGGGTGCCATAAAAGAAGAAGTAGGAAACGAGGAAACTGAGAAAATTGAAGTTTTAGTCAATTTGGCTGACAGGTTGAATACTGGTCATTTTTTTAGAAGTAGTTTATTTGGACCTTCAGAAAAATGGGATAGTGTCCATTTGGACGAAGATAGAATGGAATTGAAATTACCTATTCACGAAAGCGAAAGGGATGAAGAGGATTGGGTTATTGTCAAAAGTTCTGAGCGTTTGCACAAACGCATAAACTACAAGAACTATTTGTCCTTTCTGGCTGAAGGGCCAATAAATAATTTAGAAATTGAGTTTTTTGGTCAGCTGGGAACTAAAATATATTCTTCTGTTTTTATGATTCAGGATTCTATAACAGAAGGACAGCCTATTCCTCTTTGCCTTAATGAATGGAGAAGCTCTATAACGTATAATAATACACCTTCTAGTTTATGTATCACCTTGATTGGAGAGAATATAATCAGGGATACTTGTTTAGAGTTACCATTCTATAGCAGAAATTTCTTTCAACAGTATGAAATTCAATTATGGGATGATCTGCCTTTTGGCGATTATCACTTATTAAGTGATTGGAATGGAAGGAGGGATTCTTTATCATTTTATATTAAACCTTTTATTCATTTTCCAGAAGTATCTCTTCTAATAAACGGTCAAGAGCAGATTCCAATGCAGTCTTTCAAATCTGGAAAAAGTATGCGGATTCAGATTAAGAGTATTTATAATCAATTCCGCTTTAAAAACAACCCCAAAGCAGCAATGGAAGTTAGGTTAAAAGACGCAAGGGGAAATGTGCTGGAAATTGGTAAAGATCAATGGAAGGCTGAGGTAGATTCTGGAGCATCTGGATTAAATATTCAATTAGATGGAACGATCAGGGTAGATAGAAATGGAATATATACGTTGGAAGTTATTCCTAAAACTATTTATGGAATGTGGTTAGAGAGTCTCAAAGAAACTGCTGTAATAGATGTTTTTTTATCTTATGAGGTTGAAAAAATTAAATTTTTTCCAAACCCCTTTAGTAGGCAATTAGGTCTGAGTTTTTATTATTGGGGCGATGAATTACCAGATTCCTTTACCGTAACTGTTTTTAATATGCAAGGAAACCTAATTAAAGAAGTGGATTTGGTTCAGACCAGCCAGATCCAGATGGGTAAAAATCTGGTTAGTGATTTGTTTAAGGGAGCAGCAGATTGGGGCAGTGTAGAAAATTCAGCCTATTCTTGCTTGGTTAAAGTGAATCATGAACCAGTCTATTCTGGAAGGCTAATAAATATCAAATAGATCCTTTTATGGTATCCATTAATGCAGCAGTGTTTTTAGGCCACAGGAACTTAGAAATTTTTTGAAAATCAAATCTAATAGAGCTATTGGAAATTTTTCTAAGTTTATTTTCTAGTTGATGTTGGGAACAAGCATGAGTATAGCATATAATACAATTTGGAAATAATTTACCTATAGTTTCCCACTCTAAATCTTCGTCCCCTTGAATAAGGACTAAAACTAATTTATTGGCTTTTAGATATTCAAATAATTTGGTAGTTAAAACACCCTTAATACTGTAATTAGACCAGGTAAAGACTAGAAGAATATCCGATTTTTTTTGTGCTTTTTTTGCGATGGCATGTGATTTTGGGGTATAAAGAGCGGATCGTTGCGATTTGTCGGGGAGCCATTTTATCCATGAATCAGCGTCTTTGCCTAAGTATAGAAATCTAGCATAAGGAAAGAGGATTCGGAGATGGTTTAAAAATGGTTGAGGATTTATCAATTGGGGATAAATAGATCCGGTGTAGGTAATTAATCCATTGAATCTGTAGTCTAAAATGGGAATTTTTATTTTTTTAGGATGGTTGTCCAGTCCGTTGTAGAGCACAAAAACTTTTTGATTATGTGATTCAAAATGTTTTTTGAGCCCTTCTGAAACTACGGTAATTAAGTTGCAATTATTTTTTATCCATCGAAGTACTATTCTTTGGAGTCTAGGAAAGATATTGGTGGCCTTGATTTCCTCTGGATAAGGGTCTCTAAAATCAGTAATCCAAAAAATATGGGGATGGGTTTTTTTTAAAAGTAGTCCAATTAGTAAATCGGAAAGAGGTTGATAACTGGTAAAAAGATAAGTAATTCCTTTTTTCTTGATTAATTGATTAGCCTTTAAAAAAGTGGTGATTAAATATAACAAATGATCTTTCCCTAAAAGTAAATTGGTTGGAAAACTATATCGAAGATGGATAAGTATCCTGGCAACCCAAAGGTTCTTAATGGCTTGAGAATAGGTTACCGTTTTCTTTCCATAAGATAAGGTATAGACTTTGGAGAAGTAAGGTGACAGGTGAATTTTGATTTTATGTAATCTGATTCCTCCTGTGGTATGTTGAGGGGGATAACCATAGTGTAGAAGCAATACCTTGGCATTCAGCCTCAAATCAAGTCAGATATTGATTCGCGACCGAAAGGATAAATAAATTTTTTATCAATAAACCAGTGGAATTAGAAGATGTCGGCGTCAGGGAATAAATTTTTTGCCTTTTCTACTACGTTTTTGATTTTTTGTTCTTCACTTTTGGGCCAAATTAATAGCACATCCTCTGAATCAACCACCAAAAAGTCATTTAATCCTTTGATTACAGCATATTTATTGGAGGGTAATCTAATTAAAGAATGATCTACATTTTCCAGAATGGTATTTTCGGACTGTATCACATTATTTTCTTTAGTCTTGGGCATTTCGGAATATAAGGAAGCCCATGTTCCAAGATCACTCCAGCCAAATGAACCGGGAATTGTAAAAACGTTCTTCGCTTTCTCCATGATAGCAAAGTCTATGGAAATATTAGGAGTTAAAGGATAGTTTTTTCGAATAAAGGAGTTTTCCTCTGGTGAATTATAGACGGAAGGCTTAGACGCTAAAATATTAGTAATTTCAGGAGCATGTTTTTTGAATGCTTTAAGAATACTTTTTACACTCCAAACAAAAATTCCCGCATTCCACAGGTAGTTTCCAGCTTCAATGAATGATTGAGCAAGTTCTAGAGGGGGTTTTTCGGTAAACTTTATAACGGGATTAATAGATTGATTTCCATCGAATTGAATATAACCATACCCAGTATCTGGTCGAGTAGGTTGAATACCTAAGGTAAGAAGCGCATCATTTTGATGAGAATAATCAAGAGCCAATTTTATTAAATCTAAAAATTTAGATTCTTGTAAGATAATATGATCGGAAGGAGCTACAACGAGATTGGCATCTGGATTTATGTTTTCTATTTTTAAAGCTGTGTAAGCTACACAAGGTGCTGTATTATTGCGTGATGGTTCACATATAATTTGATCGTCATTTATTTCTGGAAGGTGTTCTTTTACCAATTCAAAGTAAGTTGAATTGGTTACAATATAAATTTGACTCTTATCGGTAATACTTAAAAATCTTTCATAGGTAAGTCTAATTAAGGATTTACCTACCCCAAGGATATCTAAAAATTGTTTGGGATAAGCGACTCTACTAGCAGGCCAAAATCTAGATCCAATTCCACCAGCCATGATGGCTACAAAAGTATTTGACATCCTATTTAATTTTTCTCAAATATATTACTTATCCAGGGTGCTACAAAAGCCAATTAATAGCCATTGAAATAAACCTAGTCCGCCAAATGAAAAGAAAATAAATTCTCCAAAATTAATACTGAGGGTTGCAAAATACAACCAGGCATAATTATTGGAATTAGAAAATGGAATTTTTAATGTAATAATGATCAAGTAGCAGAGAGTAAGAACTCCGCCCAAAACCCCCAATTCTTCTAAAATGGCCGTGGGCATAAACCCTTTTTCTGTGGGTGCAGAAAAGGGAATATCTAATTTGCCGGATAGTTGTGCACTATTGAAATTAAAGTCACTATTAATACCCAAGCCAATTCCAGTAAGTGGATTTTGAAAAAAATTATCTAGAGATTTTCGAATTAGGTGACCTCTAGATTCTCCAAATGAATCTATCAAATCCGATTGGGGAGTCCTTTTTAAAAAAAACTGCCTCATTAATTCAGTGCTGTCCTCTAAAAGAAAGAGAGTTGGGATTCCAATAATAATTAGAAAAATTATTAAGGTTTTTATAGCTGAATTCAATCGAATCTTTTTTTCCAAGATGGTTTCCAAAACGATTAAAAGCAAAGCACTTATCAAAATGAGTATAATCCCTATTCTTGCCTTTGTGAAAAAAACCAAAATCAGCGAAATCCCACCTAAAGTATATTTTAGTATTGATTTTGGTGGAGAGAAAAACCAAATAAAGCTAAGACCAGCTATCACGCCAAGAACTTGAGGATGGTTAAAAATTCCTTGAAATCCTCTTCCATTTCTAAAGAAACCATACGGGGTAAAAATAATAATGAGACTTCCTATAAGAGTGAAGGCAAATAAGGTGTTGAACCAGTTTTTCCAATAATTTAGATCGGATGCAGATAATTCAAATGATTTTATAATGGTAAAACCACCGGCAATAAAAGCCAAAAGTTTAAGTGTAGAAATAGTGGGATTATAACTGCTGATTAAGCATAGGGGGAGTAAAAAAACACCAAAAATCAAATGAGTATTGGCCAATGAAAACTTATTTGAGTTTTTAGTGGGTAAATCGAAAAAGTGAGTTATTATCCAAAGGAATGGCAAGGTTATGACTAACCACTTCAAACTATTATTTGAAATTATAGCAATTCCAGGATTAATTAATTGTAGTAAAGAAATTATGCTGAAAGATTGAATAACCTGGGTGTAACCTTTCAATGAATATAGGCCTAAAGCAACATAGGTAATAGTTAGCAGTTCAGGCCAATAAAAAGCCCCTAACCACAGTAAACTTAAAACCCCTAAAAGTGGCCAATGCATTATTGTTGCAGTATATCTCTATACATATTTTCCCAGGAATATGGAATCCGTATTAAACGATGAATTGGTTTAACAGGAGAGGATTGCAGGAGAAATTCAATAGCCTCACTATACTTTGATAAGCATAATGGAATAGAAAATCCGCAATTGTTTTTGATCTCATGCGCCCAAGGTTGATTTTCTCCTGCAATGACTTTGACATTACTCATTAAAGCTTCTAAAATGGATAGTCCAAAGTTTTCAGATTTACTAGCACTTAAGTAAATGGAGGCAGCATTAAGTAAGGTAAACTTTTCCGAATTATTTACTTCTCCAGCAAACCATACATTATCAGAGAGGGCTTTAGAAATTTTTCTCTTTAAGTTTTTCCCGAAGGGGGTATTACAGGGTCCTGCAATGATCCAGCAGAAATTGGGGTGGTTGAGTTTTACTTTTTCAAGGACATTAGATAGAAATTCTAAATTTTTGACAGGAGAAAGTGAACCCATTGATAGAAGAATTTTTTTGTTTAGTATTTCTTTCGGTAATAAGGTATTTAACTCCAATAAAGAATAAGAGGGTTTAGGTATGTAGGGCGGACTAATTATAATGGATTGGTTTGGAAAGATTCTAATTAGGGCATTTTTTTCTAAAAGGGATAGGGCATGGATTGTAATGGCTTGAGAGAGTATTTTTTTTTCAACTAAATGGAAATAGACTTTTTTTATCCATTTGTGATTACTATCAATGGCTTGGTTTAATAAGGCACCTGCTGGCCTTAAAATATAGGGTATGGAATATTTTTTTGAAAGTTTATAAACCAAGTAATTGGGATAAATCCAACAACCGTGGAGATGAAGCATATCAAATTGAGGAAAGTGGGTTTCCAAAAAAAACTTAAATCTAGGGGACCATTTCCATCTGTGAACTAATAGAGTAGGAAAGGCATATACCCTATGTTTTTTTAATTCAGCTGGAACGATGCCTTTTTTGTTAAAAAGGGCAATGCTGTGTTGGTTTTCGTAATGATTTTCGTTGTTTAAAAGGTGAAATAGGATTTGACTGGGTCCAGTAGAAAGAGACCAAACTGGTATAATATGCAAGATTTTAATCAAAATAAGGAGGGATAGAATTGGGACAACTTGCGTAAGGGTTTGAATATCCTCAATAGTGCAGGGCAAGGTAGGTTATTTAATTTCCACGCTTTTAAATCTTCCCTATTAGCGACCCAACGATTTTTAAAAGTTTGATTAGATAGCCCACCATTACGCATGACAACAAGAGGGTAACTCAAATATTTAATGGATATTTTATATCGGTACAAGAACCTTACGATTAATTCATAATCACTTGAAAGAGATAAATCAGTGTTATAAAGCCCATATTTTTGGAAAATAGATTTCCTAATGAACAAGGTAGGATGAGGGGGCATCCAACCCATTTTAAGCGATCCATATTGGAATTTACCAGCTTTCCATCTTCGAATCACCTTTGATTTATTTTCCCTTTCCACGACAACCAAATCACCGTAAACGGCATCTGTAGATTTATTTTCAAAATACTGCGCTACTTTATTTAAAGTATACTTAGACGTAAAAATATCGTCGCTATGCAGCAATCCAATTACTTCTCCCGTTGCCTTTTTGATCCCTATATTTAATGCTTCGTAAAGAGAAATTTTATTTTTGATAACTACTGTTTGAATATGAGGGTAATGGTTAACAATGGTAAGCGAATTGTCTATAGATCCTCCGTCAACTACAATATGTTGTACTTTTATTTCTTTTTGCTGGGAAATGCAACCCAAACAATCATTAAGGGTTTTTTCACCATTTAGAACAGCTGTTATAATTGAAATTTCAACCATTAGAAAATGAATTCCTTGATTTATAAAATTTGGCCGGGTGACCGCGGTATATGTTATATCGATTCATTTTTTTTAATAAGACGCTGCCCATCAACAGAACACTTCCTATTTCACATATAACCCCCGGAGCAATCAATGCTCTGGCTCCGATCCAAACTTGATCTTTAATGACAATGGGCTTTGTTATCAGGTCAAAGGAGCTTTTATCAAAAGCGTGATTGCCGGTGATAATTTGTGTGTTTTGTGATATACAAACATGATTTCCAATGTCTACGGCTGCTAAATTATCTATCCACACTCCTTCTCCAATCCACGAGTATGACCCAATGGTTAGCCGCCATGGAAATTTTATTTTAACGTTGGGTTTGATGACCACATTTTGACCAATAGAAGCTCCAAACCATCTTAAAATGAATGGTTTAATCCTCGTTATCACAAAGAAATTAGATTCGAAAATTAGGGAGCTGACCATTATCCATATTGCCAATACCCAAACTGGTTTGCCAGGACTAAATTGGTGTTTTTTATAGTGATTTAATTGCTGCAAATGTATTTAACCATTGTTGGATATGGAGGCGTAAGCTTAACTCATGACTATTTTTACCGTATATTTCCAATTTTGATTGGGAGGCAAAATGGACCTTTATCATTAAGGAGCTCAGCCTTTTAAAGTCTCTATTTTCCCAAAGCCAGCCATTGACATTTAGTTGGAAAAATAACTCATTGGCACCACAATTATTAGATAGAATTAATGGTAAGCCTGATGCTGCTGCTTCATGAATCACTACTCCCCATGGTTCATATAAAGAGGGCAAAATAAAACAAGCTGATTGATTATATATTTTGGCTAATTTAGAATTATCCAAATGTCCCAAGTATTGAATACCCTGTAGATGGGGTAGTTTTTTTTGTAAGGAGCCCGTGCCAGCTATTTTTAGAGCCCAAGGTTTTTGGACGATAGAACGGTACCATTGATAGGCTGCAATTAGGATTTCTACACCTTTAATTTTTTCTAATCTTCCCACAAATAAAAATGAAGGTGTTTTATTTTTAACAGGTGATGGGTAAAATGTCAAATGATCAATTGTATAAAAGCCTTGAAACACAGGTTCATTTTTCCAGCCTAAATATCTAATCAATTCCTTGGCTTCTTTTCCAGTTACCCAGAATGCTGTAAATATATTTTTCAGGTAATACCTCGAGTACCATTTTCCTAGGTATTGTCGTACGTTTCTTTTGATTAAGGTATCGGAAAGGCCAATTATAGTAACCCCTTGCTTATGATATAATCTGCCAATTCGAAGATATTCCTTATCCACCCATCCACTTATAAAAATGATGTTTGGCTTAAAATTTAAACAGAAGTTCAATAGGGCCTGAAAAGAAGGAGGTTTGGATGCACAAATAATTCTATGATTTACAAAGAGCGCTTTAAAAAAGGTATGGTTAGTATTTTTAAATACGACTTGAATGTCAACTTTTGGCAATAATGCCAGGTGCTTTAGACAGTTTAAAAAGTACTGAGACGGGGTGGTATATAGAAAAAGTACTTTGGTTCTAGAATTCACCATTTATTTGGTTTAAGAAATGGTTTACAATCTTATCCCAGGTGAAGTTATTCCAAACTTTTTGATAACTGTTTTCTCCCTTATTGAGCAGTATTAGTGGTTCACTTTTAAGGGCTTTTTCCATAGCGGTTTTCAAGGCGCATTTTTGGTTTGGGTTGATTATCCATCCATTGGTTTCATCTACTAGAAGGGCGTTTTCTCCTACATTAGTGGCAATTATTGCAGTTTTTTCGCTCATAGCTTCTAAGATGCATGTGGGCATGCCTTCGGCAAAACTGGGTAAAACTAAAACAGAAGCTTTTTTTAATAGCATGCGAATTTTTTGCTCTTGATTCATTTTTCCGTGATAGATGATTTTTGGATGTATAAATTGTGCATTGGGAGGAATATTGCCAATAAAATGAAATTCAAATTGAAAATTATCTACTAATTCTCTTAAAACTTCTATTAGAAGAGGTATGCCTTTTCTGAATTCATATCTACCGAGATACACCAATGAAATGGACTGATTTTTTGGATTAAAATCCCCCGCTTTGGCACCAGGTGATATATTTTGGATTATTCGTACTGCATTTGGAAAATGAATCAGTTTTTTGGCCTTTAATTTCTTGAGTAGGTGAGCAGTAAACGGTCCATAATAGCATTGATAATCACTGTGTTTTATTATGTGTTTTGCAATGGGTTGAAAAGCTTTTTTGAATATCATTTCTTTAAGAGAAAAGCTTTTTTGAAACATTTCTAAGCCATGTAAATGACTGATGGTTGTGAAAGAGGTATTTTTAAACGTCCAACCTATTAAACCTTGAATAAAAACAACATTAGGATTGAAATTGGAATTTATCAATTCTCTTCTAATCTTGTTAGATTTTAGGTATAGGTTCAATAGGTAATGGCCAGGAAAAAAGGGAGGTAAAGCATTAATTTGGATGGGGAATAAATAGACGTGTTTAATGAAAATCATTTTAAACCAATCAGGTTTTTCAGAGATATAAAAAACCGCAGTTTCTATTCCCATAGCCGACAAACTACAAATTAATTCATAGGTATGCTTCTGAATGCCTCCAATTTTTTCTGGCCAAATACCATCAGAAATTATAGCAATTTTCAATCCGTTATAAGTTGAAAATAAATGTATTTCAACTGATTGATATGTGTGGTTAAAGAATTTTTTTTACGTTGTTTTTCAAAAATACTCTGACACAACTCAATATACTTTTCAGGATTTTCTGCTAGATAAAAGACGGTACGTTCCATGTTTAAAATATTTTTTTTGGTGAATAAAAAACCGTTTACTCCATTTTTCAGCCAATCTTTCACTCCGCCAACATCAAATGCTAAAACGGGTACCCCTTGAGAAAGGGCTTCTATACCTACCATACCATAAGCTTCTGGATAGATTGAGGTAAAGATTAGCAAAAAACTTTCACGCAAGTGTTGTAATAATTGGGCTTTGGATTGCCAACCATGATAGACTACATTGGAAAAATCAAGCGATTTCCTATCAATACCATCTCCGATGATTTCAAATGAAAAGCTGTCAGGAGATTTATTTTGTACGGATTTTGCTAAATCTAAGAAATAGGTCAACCCCTTGGTCTTATTGATTCGACCAACCCAAAGAATTTTATAAGGCGGATCCTTGGTTTTAAATGGATAAACTGGATTAAAACGGGAAAAATATCTTGCAATAATTATTTTGGAATCTGGAATATTTAATTTTTGAAGTTGTTGTTTAACAAATCCCGACATCACGATTATTTTACTATAGCGATGGATCATAAGTTCTTGCTCTTGTCTAATTCTCCGAATATGCTGTGAAAGGGTCCAAGGATTTCTTGAGCCGCATTTTTCTTTAAAAGCATTAAAGAAGCAGGGAAGTCCAAAATTTGAGTGACATGGTTGATCGCTGGTGTACCAATATTTACCATAACCGGGGCAGGTAAACCTTAAATCGTGCAAATTCCTCAGGATTGAAATGGAATCAGGTAATCGCTTCAATATTTCTGCATGAAACACCCCATGTAATTGGATGATTTTAATTTTGCGATGTATTATGTATTGAGTTAATGTGCTAGAGAATTGATGGAGTTTAATTTTTTGTTTCCATTCAGTTCGATAGCCTAAAAGATGGACGAAAGGATACTTAAATCGAACACTTATCCAATGATGATGAGGAATAGCTTCAATCAATTCTTTTAGATACACTTCGATACCACCACCATTTTCCAGACCGATATTGTCATGTAAATGCAGGACTTTTGGTAGGTTACAGATGATTTGCAATAGTTGTGGAAATGGTTGAAAAAGTTTTTTCCCATAAAAACCTTTTACCAATTAATTGATAGAGATGTTGGGCTTTAGTTCTTGATAGGTCCGGTGATTGATAAACCTCCATAAGAGCTTTAGCACAACTTTGAGAGTTGTTGGGTTGGTAAAAGAAAATACAGTTGTCTTCCAGCCAATGCTTAAGATTTGAAGTTTTAGGTGCAATTACAGGACATTTTGCACTTCCGTATTCAAATAATTTCATGAATGAAGCATAAGGACTGCCACCTGAAATAAAACCACAATCCATCATCTTGAGAAGTTTGATACGGTTTTTTTTAGAATGACCACCGTGCAATGCGATAGTAATGGGACAAGACTCAACAATTTTTAGGATTCTTTGATTGATAGGTCCGATAAAATGCAATTGCATTTGACTCAGAACTTCTGGTGGCATTAATTCAAATGCCTCACCAATTATTCCTAACTTATGGTGTTGCATTAGCGACCCTAGGAAACAAATATTAAAATTTGTTTTTCGTTTTTTATAATGGTTTTTGAAGCCTTTCCAAAAATTTTGGGAAACACCATTTTCTAAATTTAGGTGTGGAACAGGAGATATTAAGCGGCCCCTTAGACCTAAACAAAAACAAAAATTAGATAAGCTTAATAATTTAATTTCCAACCAACTCAGGAATCTATTTCGGTGATTTTCTTTCCACAACCCATTTATTTCAAAAAAATGGGGAATTTTCAAACACTTACAAATTAATAGGGTATTGAAGTTTAATATATGATACCGTTCATAAATGAAAGTTGGTTTTAATAGATATAATTGTATCAACTGCTTGGGCAAGATTATCATTAATTCAGTAAAATAAACCAGAAAAAATAATAGTGAAATTTGATTTCTACCCACGAGGGAACGTTTAGTTAGAAAGGAGGTAAATAGTGATATTTTAAAATGATGATTTAAACAATTGATTCCAGCATGAATATGGTTATTAGCTCCTGAGTACTTAGAAAGGCAACCTCTTTCGGTAATCACGTAAAGACCAGTATTATTGGTTATAATAGTAGTAGTTTTTTGATTTTTTTAATGGAACTCCGTTAAGTACAATAGAGGGTGCAGGAACTTTATTTTGAATGCCCAATTCATTTAAAAACTCTAAATGCTCAAATCGGGTCTTCTTAAATTTCAAAACAAATATCGTGTGGGTAGCCAGAGGAGAAATTTGTAGCGCATCAGCTACTAATCCAATTGGAGGAGTATCTAATATGACACATTCATACTTTTGACGCAGTTCTTTAATTAATTTTTCTAAGCGGCCGTTAGAAATTAACTCAGTTGGATTAGGAGGAATTGGTCCACTTTGTATACAATCTAAGTAATCATTCATAAAACTAGATTGGATGATTTCATTTTCAGAAGCATTCTGGATTAAATAATTACTTAAACCGGGTTGTAAATGGTGATTTTCAAAGTATTTTTGAAGTGTTGGCTTCCTCAAATCTGCTCCTACAATAACAGTTTTTATTCTTTCAAGAGCAAAAGCATGTCCTAGATGTGCAGACAAATATGTTTTTCCTTCCCCTGACCAATAGGAGGAGACTAAGAAAACTGGAGATGTAGTATTTGCGTAAAGAAAAGTTAGATGCGCCTTCATCAATCTTACTTGTTCTATTATGGAGGCATTAGATTTTTGATAAAAATGGTGGTTTGTTATTTTTCTATTGCCAAATGGTATTTCACTTAAAAAAGGCATTGAAGTTTTATGACTAAAATCTTTGTAGTGGAATAGACGCCTATCAATATTTTTTTTACCAATGATATATAGTATTGGAAAAAATAGACCAGTCATAATCACTACAGCACTGGTTTGATAAGGATTAGGCCTTATTTTTCGATTTACAAATGGAGGGTCAATTATCTTAATATTAGATGTTTGTGCTGCTAGGGCAAGAGAGGTTTCTTCTTTTTTTTCCAAAAGCAGTAAATAAATGGATTCTACCATTTTTTGATTTCTCAATAGATTAATGGCTATTCGTTCATTTCGAGGAATGCTTTTCAAGATACTATCTAAAGAAAAGTCCGTTTTCTGTAAAGAAATTTTTTCTTCTTTCAATTGAGATTCAAGAGGGATTAATCGCGCTCTGAAATTTTCTATTTTTTGAGAGGAGTACCTTCTTTCTATTTCAGAAAAAGGATGTTTATCTGTAATTTCATAACGGTTGTTAGGATCAACATTTTCTTCGAAAAGGAAGGAGATAAGACTTTTAATGTGAGGAAACCTTTGAATTAAAAATACGGGATAGATTTGAATGGAATCTGCATAAAGCAAATGATTGAGTTCATCTATTTCCAAGCTCAAATGCGCCAGTCTGTTTTGTATGTCATCAGTCTTTGCCCGGTAGAAATTCGAATAATCTTCAATTAAAAGAGTTTCAGGGGCATGAATTTTAAGTTTTTCTAATTTCAATTCAATTTCTCCCAATTGGTCCAAAACAAGTAATAAACGCTCGTCTAAAAACTTCAAACTTTTAATTTCAGACCGCTTCGCTTCTTCTCTGTTTTTATTTTCGTAAATATTGAGCAAATGATTTAAAACTTCTTTTCCTATATCGACCTGTTCTGTTCTATAGCTCAGCTCCAAAATTTCTGTATTCTTAATATTGTTTACGGAGAGGTTATTCAATATTTGATGATAAGTAAGCTGCCTTTTTTCTCCTAAATTTTTACCTACTTGAGTTAGAATTTGAATGGATTTAAGGACTTCTAATTCGTTACTAATATTATGGACCGTCTCCAATCCTGATAATTCGAATAACCAATCAGGAGCATTATTTTGACTATTTTGTCGCGGATAAACCATTATTCGGGCCTTTATTTCAAATATTTTAGGCACCCATCGATGGTAGATAACAGCCAATACACTAGTAATTAATAATACCTGGAAAATTTTCCATTTATTTTCTACAATTAACCAAAAGGCTTCTTGAATCGTTAAGGATTCTTTCGGGGTCACCAACTTAATTGTTTAGCGCTATCCAGACGGATATTATCGATAATGAAGCAGATAAATAACTAATAATCTTTTGAAACGGATCTTGTGATAAAATGGCTTTTTGTTTCAAAGGAGGAATATAAACCACATCGTTTTGAAATAAATAAACCTGATCCTTTTGTCTCAAAGAAAGGGGTAAATGATAAATACTATCTTGAATTTCACGTTTGATGATGATATGGTGCCTATCGGCAAAAGGGGACAAATCACCGGCTTTAGCTAGGGCATCTAATACCGTAACTCTTGGACTGTTAAAATAGTACCTACCCGGTTGGTTTACTTCGCCCATAACAGTTATTTGGAAGTTCATTAAGCTCATGACTAAATTAGGTTCATTGATAAACTCCTCTAATTTTATTTCTATTTTCTGGGTGGCCTCTTTTAATGTTAAGCCTTCTACATAGGTTTTAGAAATGCCAGGGTAGGCCATATATCCCTCTTCATCAACCGGATAACCCAATTGGATAAATTGAGTCAATTTGTCTGGACCGAGAGTGGTAGTAAATGTTTTTTCAAAACTATTAGGGAGAGGTAATTGCTTATTTAACATATCAATATGCAGTACATCGTACTTTTGAATCAGGTGTGGGGAACTGTTCTTGTAAGTAGAAACAGAGGTATCAGGTGGTATCAACAATAAATCGGAGTATTGGATACAACCACTAAGGGTACTATATAGTACCAAATAAATAAGTAGGCGAATTAAAATAAAATTTTAGATATCAATAGCCGTGTTGTTCGGCATGGTTTGTTGAAACACGCTATGGTAAAGCCCCTCTTTTGATCCTTTTGTAATTAAATCTAATTGACGTTGATGATGGAGATCACTGGAAAAATAGTCAATCAAATCGGTTGCTAATAATTGATGAGCTAAATCGTTCATATCCTGCCCGTAGTATCCGGTTAAGGAGCTGAGGTTCATTTGAAAGTGTGCCCCCCAATCTTTTAACTGGTGAAATTGCTCTAATGAATCTGCGTAATAAAGATATCTTTCAGGATGGGCAATAATCGGCACATAACCCTTAATTTGAATTTCAAATAAAATTTCATGAAGATTGGGCGGTGGCACCTTATATCCAAGTTCTATGAGTAAATGATTATCAAATACAGGCAAGACTTTATTTTCCCGAAGGATTTTTAAAAAATTATCATCTAACAAATGCTCAGCACCCAAACTTATATTTAGATTTGGTATTTCCTTAATGATAGCTTCGTAAAATGTTTCAAATGATTTTTGAAGCGAATCACTGGTATTTTGTGGGTAGGAATAAAAATGTAAGTGCGGAGTGGTAATGATTTGTTCAATACCTAGCGCAAGAAGTCCGCGGATCAGTTGAAGACTATCTTCAAAAGTCTTGGCTCCATCATCTACTGCAGGTAATAGATGAGAATGAAAATCAGTTTTCAAAACAGACAGATCACGATTTTCCATAGAATGCTTTATACCAAGTTACAAAACTTTGAAGTCCTTGTTCAATGGAGGTACTAGGCTGATAATTAAAATCTTTTTGGAGCCCGGAAATATCTGCATAAGTTACTTCCACGTCCCCAGGTTGAATGGGTAACCATTCCTTTTGGGCTTCTTTTCCTAAAAGTCTTTCTAGTGTCTCTATAAAAGTGATTAATTCAATGGGTTGGTTATTACCTATATTATATAATTTGTAAGGAGCAGCACTACTAGCTGGATTAGGTGTATTCGAATTCCAATCTGGATTAGGCTGGGGGGGAACAAGCATAATTTTAGAGATTCCATCAACTATATCTCCCACATAAGTGAAATCACGTTTCATTTTTCCGTGGTTAAAAATTTGTATCGGTCGATCTTCATAAATGGCATTGGCAAATAGCATATAGGCCATGTCGGGACGACCCCAAGGTCCATATACCGTGAAGAATCTCAATCCAGTCGTCGGTAGGTCAAAAAGATGGCTGTAAGTATGCGCTAATAATTCATTGCTCTTTTTTGTAGCAGCATAAAGAGAAATGGGATGATCTACATTTTGATGCGTATTAAAGGGTATAGACGAATTCATTCCATAGACACTGGAGCTACTTGCAAAGACCAAATGTTGTATGTGGTGATACCTGCAACATTCCAACAAGTTCGTAAAACCAACGATATTGGATTGAATATAGGCATTTGGATTTTCCAAGGAATATCGTACTCCTGGTTGAGCAGCCAAGTTGATGACCACTTCAAAATTTTCTTTTGTAAAAAGCCGCTCTAAAGCTGGCAGGTCAATTAAATCCAACGTTAAAAATTGGAAATTTGAATAAGGTTTTAACTCCTCTAATCTTCCTTTTTTCAAGGATACATCGTAATAGGGGTTAAGGTTATCTATACCTACGACCTGGTGGTTATCCTCCAGTAATTTTTTAGCTTGATGAAATCCAATAAAACCTGCAGTACCCGTTATTAAAACTTTCAAAATTATTGATTTTTGATGCAAAGCTTCGCCCTAAAAAGTCGCGTGTACTTCTCCGATAAGACGACAAAGCTGTCGAGCATGCTTGGCATTCCTGATTTTTTCCATAATGTACTTTAGACCAATCTAGGCCTATATTTTAATACTCCAATTAGTGGTTTTTTGACCCACCTCTTTTTCTTTAGGGGTGGATGGATCTCTCGTCTCAACTACTTTTAAGTATTTAGGATCGATTTCCATAAAAATGGAATATCCCATACGCTCTAATTCAATTGAAAAGTTCTTTTCATTTTTGATTTCGTGCAGCTTCCCTTTGAGCCCCGTAAGTTGGCCTCCAATAACCTCTACGCTAGCACCTTTTTGGACTAATCCTGGTTGCACCTCAATGTCCATTTGTTCTCCCACCACTTTTTTCATAATATTGATTTCCTGTTCAGGAATGGAAATCAAATTTTTACCAATTTTTAAAAAACTAACTACCTCTTCTGTTTCCAAAACCCTTAGGTATTCTTCTTTGACAATCTTGACAAACAAATAACAATTAATGAGGGGTAATTCAACTTTTTTAACCTTTCGGGTATAATGTCTAGTTAGTTTTAAAAGCGGCAAATAAGCATCAATACCTTTTTGCTGAAGAGCAGCTAGAACGCGCTTTTCCCTTTTGTAGAGGGTATAAACAGCGAACCATTTTTTTTCGCTTTCGTGTAATTGATTGATGTGTTCAGTTGCCACTATATATTCATTCTTTTACAGTTTCCAATAATGCAGCTTGGTTCCGGCTGAGCTAAAATTATAAAGTCCCTTAATATCCATAAGAATAGGGTCATCTGCGGAAATAGA